>URPG01000070.1 GCA_900549675.1 uncultured Oscillospiraceae bacterium
GCTAAATTTAATGTGATTTTCATAAAGGAGAGTATACCTATGGGAGCTTGGACAGATTTTAAAGGCGGGATTTGGGAAAAAGAAATTGATGTGCGTAATTTTATTCAACGAAATTATACACCTTATGATGGCGATGAGAGTTTTTTGGAAGGCCCAACAGAGAGAACCGTCGCTCTACGGGATAAGTTTGAAGATTTACTCCGTCAAGAGCATGAAAACGGCGGAGCCTTAAAAGTTGATACAGAAACGGTTATTACTCCGACTTCATTTGGCCCGGGTTATTTAGATAAAGAAAAGGAAATTATTGTGGGTTTGCAGACAGATGAACCTTTGAAACGTGCCTGCAATCCTTTTGGCGGTATGAGAATGGTACGTCAGGCCTGTGAGGCATATGGCTATAAAGTTTCCGAAAATATTGAAAATGCTTTTCGCTATCATAAAACCCATAATGATGGTGTTTTTGCTGCATATACACCGGATGTAAAAAAAGCAAGACATGCAGGTATTATCACAGGTCTGCCGGACGCCTATGGACGAGGCAGAATTATCGGTGATTATCGCCGTGTTGCCCTATATGGGGTAGACAGACTGATTGCTGAAAAACAAAAAGATAAAATTGCTATTGAAGAAAAAAGAATGCTGGTCGGTAATATTCGTTTGACAGAAGAAGTTTCAGACCAAATTCAAGCTTTAAAAGATATGAAAACCATGGCTATGCAATATGGATTTGATATTTCTCAGCCGGCCACCAATGCCACAGAGGCTGTACAATGGCTCTATTTTGCCTATCTTGCTGCTATTAAAGAACAAAATGGTGCTGCCATGAGCTTAGGCCGTGTTTCTACTTTCCTAGATATTTACTTTGAAAGAGATATGAAAAACGGAATTCTCAATGAATCACAGGTGCAGGAAATTGTGGATGATTTCGTGCTGAAGCTTCGTATGGCAAGACATCTGAGAACACCTGAATATAATGAATTGTTTGCAGGTGACCCAATGTGGATAACCGAGGCAATCGGCGGTATTGGAGAAGACGGACGCCACTTGGTTACCAAAACTTGCTATCGTATGCTGCACACACTGTATAACCTAAATCCCTCTGCCGAACCTAACATGACCATCCTTTGGTCACAAAGTCTTCCTGAAAATTGGAAACGCTTTGTAGCAAAGGTTTCCTGTGATACCGATGCCATTCAATATGAGAATGACGACGTAATGCGACCTCATTTTGGTGATGATTATGCCATTGCCTGCTGCGTGTCGGCAATGAGAGTTGGCAAAGATATGCAGTTCTTCGGGGCAAGAGCCAATATTGCCAAGATGATTTTAATGGCAATTAACGGCGGCCGAGATGAACTTAAAGGCGATCAGGTAGGTCCCGAAATGCCTATTTGGGAAGACGAATATCTTGACTATGATAAACTGATGGATAGAGTAGATGTCTACCGTGCATGGCTTGCCAAAACCTATGTCAGTGCTATGAATATCATTCATTATATGCATGACCGCTATGCCTATGAGAAATCGCAAATGGCATTGCATGATACTACGATTAGAAGATTAATGGCTTTTGGTATTGCTGGCATGAGTTGTATGGCTGATTCTCTCTCAGCTATTAAATATGCCAAGGTAAAATGTGTCAGAGATCCTGAAACCGGTATTGTGACTGACTTTATTACAGAGGGCGATTTCCCGAAATTCGGCAACGATGATGACAGAGTGGACTCTATCGCTTGCGAACAGGTTGAGAAATTCTATAATGAGCTTTGCAAATATCCCTTATACAGAAATGCCGAACACACCCTTTCCATTTTGACCATCACTTCTAACGTGATGTATGGTAAAAAAACCGGTAACACACCTGACGGACGCAAACATGGCGAACCTTTAGCACCCGGTGCAAACCCCATGTCAGGCAGAGATACTTCCGGTGCTTTGGCTTCTCTTAATTCTGTTGCTAAAATTTCATATCGTTATGCCCGTGACGGTATTTCGAATACGTTCTCCATTACACCGCAGTCATTGGGGAAAACAGAAGAAGACCGTATCACGAATTTAGTCGGGATTATGAACGGTTATTTTCAGCAGATGTCACATCACCTCAACGTTAATGTCTTGAATCGTGAAACGCTTGAGGATGCTATGGAGCATCCTGAAAAATATCCAAATCTCACCATTCGTGTTTCAGGATATGCGGTTAATTTCCATCGTCTTTCTAAGGAACAGCAAAGAGAAGTAATTTCCCGTACCTTCCACACAGCCATATGACCGGTCGAGTTCATTCTGTACAGTCGCTGGGCGCGGTAGACGGACCCGGTTTGCGGTATATTGTGTTCTTGCAAGGCTGCCCACTGCGCTGTGTGTATTGTCACAATCCTGATACATGGGCTTTCAGCGGCGGTACAGAGATGACAACAGATGAATTGGTGAGCCGGATTATCCGCTTTAAGTCTTATTTTGGAAAAGAAGGCGGTGTCACGGTTTCGGGTGGTGAACCGCTGATGCAAGCGGAATTTGTCACAGAGTTGTTCCAAAAACTGCATCAGCAGGGCATTCATACCGCATTGGATACTTCATGTATTTTGTTGGGGGCTAAAACAGAAGAACTTTTGCGTCACACTGATTTAGTGCTGGCCGATTTGAAATTCAGCAATCAAAAAGATTACTTGCATTATACGAAAGGTGATTATCACACAGTCCGTCAATTTTTAGAATTAACTGAAAAAATGAAGGTAGCAGTTTGGATTCGCCATGTGGTGGTTCCCAACCTGAATGACACAGTTGAATCTTTGCAGGAAATTAAGGATATTGCTGACTTGTATGAAAACATTCAGAAAATTGAATGGCTGCCGTTTCAAAATTTGTGTCAGGAAAAGTATGACAGTATGAAGATGAAATTTCCTCTGGAGGGTACAGAACCTCTTTCTCAGGAAAAATTAGATACACTGATTGCACAGTTAAAATAAATATAAAGAAGAGATATCCGCAATGATATCTCTTCTTTATATTTATGTGCTTTTGTTTTTATTGAGATGAAGTATAATACGTACAAAATATTCTATTCCTATCATTATAATCAATGTATTTGATTATAATTCAAAGAAACGCATCAACAAATTGTGGGGGATAATTTTAGCCAAAACATGATAGGTTTTATAAAAAAGGCCCTTGGTATAAAAGGCTTTTTTACGTTTTCCGGCTTTTAGAGAGCTTTCGGCAAAATCAGCCGGTAAAATTTTAGGCAGGGAGTCTAAAAATTTGGAGGGACCCTCCGGTGCATAGGCAATATCATAAAAATTGGTTTCCATAACGCCTGGGCAAGCCGCCAGTACATTAATGCCGCGCGGACGCAGTTCTTCCCGAAGTGCTTTAGAAAATGCCAGTACATAGGCTTTTGTGGCACTGTAAACGGTCATACGGGGCAAGGGTGCAAAGGAGGCGATAGAAGAAACATTGATTACTAAGCTGTCATCAATCATGTAAGGCAGGCAGAGACGGGTTAAATTGGTGACGGCGCGGCAGTTTAAATCAACCACATCGCTTTGTGTCTTTTTGTCTGAGGAAAAGAAAGAAACAACTTGTCCAAAACCGGCACAATTGATTAAGACTTTGATTTCAGGCTCATTTTCACGCAAAAGTTTTTCAAAAATCTCGAAGCTCTTGGTGTCAGTTAAATCCAAGGAGATACCGGCAATAATCTTATTTTGATGCTCATCCGCAATTTCTTTCAAGATATCTTTGCGTCGGCTGATTAGCCAAAACTCATCTATAAAAGGAAACTGTTCAATTACCGCACTGATATATTCCCGTCCAAGGCCTGAAGAGGCTCCGGTAATTACTGCTACAGCCATAGTGTTATACCTCCAAACTGTTCTTATCTTTTTATTCTATGTCAAAAAGTATACTTCGTCAACTCTTTCATAAGAAATATTTAGCATAAGAAACCATATTTTTATTTTTCAATCGTTGTTCACAAAATATCATTTGTATTGTGAGAAATTTATTGTTATAATAGAGCCAATCATGAATACAATGGAAAAGGTGAATGGCAATGAAGTTGAAAAGAGCAGGAATATTTTTTTTATTATTTATCCTAACGGCAATGCCTCTTTCGGTATCAGCTGCGGAATGGGTGAGCGAGGATTTTACAATTGAACAACCTGAAAATTTATATGCTTTTACGGCAGAAACACCGATAGATGATCCCGCATGGAATTTAGCCGGTATCACAGACCCTACCAGTGTTCTCAAGCTTTTCAGCGAGGATAAAAAGGAGGGGATGAATGCTGTTGTAAATTTTGTGGGTGAGAATGGCTCTCCCAATATTTTGGTCACAAAAAAAGCGTCGGAAGAATCATGGAAAATTTTCAATTTTTCGGAAATTAGTAAAGCCGAGCAAGAAGAATTTGTAAAAACACTGTCTGCACCGCCTGAAAATTTTGATGTTACCACCGACATTATTCATAAAGACAAAATTTCTTTTTTCTCTATTCGCTATGATTCACTGGATTCCTTCCAATCCATGCAAGGGACAGAGCAGGTTACAGAAGTTCATGAACAGGTTTATGCGACAATTTTCAACGGTTATATTGTCACGTTTAATATGCACGTACAAGGCAGAGATTTTCAAGAAGATGAAGTGAAAATTCTGGAAGATATTGCGTTTTCCTTAAAGATTACCAATCCTATAACAAAAGAACAAGCAGAAGAAGCACGGAAAATTCCGCCTGAGGAGATTTACAAGACTTTCTTTATTTTAGGTGCTTTTATTGTTTTGATTGCGGGAAGTATAATTTTTATTAAAATAAGATCTAAAAAGGAAAAGAAATTTAAAAAAGATATGGCAGAGCGTCTTTCTGCTTATCGCCGAAAAAATCCAAACGGAACGGAAATCAGCGGAGAAATGCGTTTTGCTAATTTGACGGACTGCTCCAATGAGGTATTGCGAACCTTTAGTATTTATCATGCCTATATCAAAAATATAACAGAGATAATTGTCGGGGTCGGTCTTAGCCTGTTGTTGGTGGCACTTACCATTATCGGTCAATCAGAATGGTGGATGATTTTGGGCGCCGTAGCTTTGTTTGGTTATCAAGCATTTAAAATCGTGACGGCCTCCAGTGCGATTGAAAAAGTGCAGCGAAAAGTATATGGGGCCACCAATACCAGAAATGCCAAATATGCTTTTTATGACACAGCATTTCGTGTAGGGGGCGTGCAGTCAGCCATGGCATATCCGTATTTTCAAATTACTGATATCCGCCGTTATAAAAACTATTTCTATCTTTATTATGGTCCTGATAATGCCTATATTGTAGATGTAAATGGATTTGAGAACGGCGATAAAGATGAATTCTATCGCTTTATTAAAGAAAAAATGGCAGAAAAATAATCGCAGAGAATAGCAGAATAAATGAGCTTATTGAAAGGAATCGTGCCATGCAAAAACAGCCCATCGGTATTATCGGAGCCATGCGTGTAGAAGTTGAATCATTGCTTTCTCGCATGAAGATAAAAAAGGAAGAACATATTTCTTCTCAGACTTTTTATGTAGGAACACTACAAGATGTGGATTGTGTAATAGCCCAATGCGGACCCGGAAAAGTGAATGCTGCCATTTGTGCGCAGACGATGATTCTGAAATACAATCCCCGCTTAGTGATAAATTCAGGTGTAGCCGGAGGAATTGGCAAGGGATTGGAAATCGGCGATTTAGTGGTAGCGGAGGATTGTGTGCAGCATGATTGTGATACCACGGCATTAGGCGACCCGCCAGGGTTGGTATCCGGTATCAATTTGGTGAAAATCCCCTGCGATAAAGAGGTTGCCGAAAAAATTCAGGCCGCTTGTCATTCTATATATGAACACACCCATAGAGGAACGGTGGTGACAGGTGATAGTTTTCTCAATGACCGTAAAAAGGCGCACGAACTGCATGATTTGTATGGAGCTATTGCCTGTGAGATGGAAGGCGGCAGTATCGCTCATGTTTGCTATATGAATCATGTTCCTGTCACAGTGGTACGGTGTTTGTCTGATAAGGGTGATGATGATGCGAACTTTGATTATCCCTCTTTTGTAAAAGAGGCGGCAGATAAATTGCAAAAGCTATTGCTTTCTGCTATCCAACAGATATAAATGAATTTTTATCTGAATAATTCAGACATAGAAAAAGGGAGTTCTCTTAGCAGAAGAACTCCCTTTTTGATTCATAACAGGCCATGAATCACTTAAAATTTTAGTTATCAGTTTCTGCGGTCGCCGCGGTTAAAATCCCTTCTGGGAGCCGGGCGGCGAGGTCTGTCAGAAAGTGTGTTTTCCGCCACTGCACCGTCTAAATCAATCAAAGCTTCACGGCGAGAAAGATTCAGGCGGCCTTTATCATCCACTTCCAAAACCTTAACTTTTATCGTATCACCAATATTGACAACGTCTGTGACTTTTTCTGTTCTCTTAATATCAAGATGAGAAATGTGTACCATGCCTTCTTTGCCGGGGGCAATCTCAACAAAAGCACCGAAGTCCATAATGCGGGTAACTTTGCCGTTGTAGTAAGAGCCTGCCTCGGGATCGCTGATAATGGTTTTAACAATGTCTAATGCACGTTGGCATTTTTCTTGATCTAAACCGGCGATAAAGACATGTCCATCCTCTTCAATATCAATTTTTACATCACATTCAGCACAAATTTTTTGGATTACTTTACCGCCTGAACCTATGACTTCACGAATTTTATCTACAGGAACAGTGGTAGAGAGCATTTTGGGAGCATACTGAGAAAGCTGGGGGCGAACTTCGGGAATGGCTTTCAGCATAATATCATCAAGGATATAATTTCTGGCTTGGTGCGTTTTAGCGAGGGCTTCTTTTACCATATCAGGGGTAAGACCGGTGATTTTCAGGTCCATCTGAATAGCAGTGATGCCTTTATGTGTACCGGCAACTTTAAAGTCCATATCACCGAAGAAATCTTCCAAACCTTGGATGTCGACCATCGTCATCCAACGGTCACCCTCGGTGATAAGTCCGCAGGAAATACCGGCAACAGGCGCCTTAATTGGAACACCGGCGGCCATAAGAGCCAGCGTACTGCCGCAGATAGCGCCCTGCGAGGTGGAACCGTTGGAAGAAAGAACTTCTGATACCAAACGAATGGTATAGGGGAATTCTTCAACAGAAGGAATCACCGGTACAAGTGCCCTTTCTGCCAAAGCACCGTGACCAACTTCACGACGCCCTGGACCTCTGCTGGGCCTAGTTTCACCGACAGAGTAAGAAGGGAAATTGTAGTGGTGAATATAGCGTTTGGTTTCTTCTTCATCAATACCGTCTAAAAGCTGATTATCACGAATAGAGCCTAATGTGGCAATGGTGAGCACTTGAGTTTGTCCTCTTGTGAACATACCGGAGCCATGCACTCTGGGGAGCAAATCAACTTCTGCCGCTAACGGGCGAATGTCGTTCATACCACGGCCGTCAACACGTTTTTGTTCGTCCAATAACCAGCGGCGAACAATATATTTTTGCGTCTGATACAAGCACTCATCAATTTGAGCGGCTTGATCAGGGTATTTTTCATCAAATTCTGCGTGTACTTTTTCGTAGATAGGCTGTAGCCTTTCGTCACGCACGGTTTTGTCGTCGGTATCCAAAGCCAGTTTGATATCTTCCATAGCAAAGGCTTTGACAGCCTCTAGCATTTCCGGATTGGGCTTTAAAGAAGGGTATTCAAATTTATCTTTGCCGATTTCACTTTGAATCTCTTTAATGAAGCTGATGATGTGCTGGTTGGCTTCATGCCCGGCTAAAATACCGTCTAACATGACATCATCGGGAATTTCGTTGGCGCCGGCTTCAATCATAGCGATTCTTTCGTCAGTTGAGGCAACGGTGACAGCCATTTCAGAAATTTTACGCTGTTCGGCGTTCGGGTTGATGATAAATTCACCGTCGATTAAACCGACAGAAACACCGCTGATAGGACCATTCCATGGAATATCGGAAATGGTCAGAGCGATAGAGGTACCAACCATAGCGGCGATTTCCGGAGAACAATCCGGGTCCACAGACATAACAGTACAAACGATTGAAACATCGTTGCGCATATCTTTGGGGAAAAGAGGACGAATGGGACGGTCAATCATGCGGCACACCAAAATGGCTTTGTCGGTGGGGCGACCCTCACGTTTGAGAAAAGAACCGGGAATTTTACCTACGGAATAAAGCTTTTCTTCAAAATCAACAGAAAGCGGGAAAAAGTCAATGCCGTCACGGGGTTTGGAAGCGGCCGTAGCGGCTACATGAACAACGGTTTCGCCATAGCGAACCAAGCATTCTCCATTGGCAAGCTGTGCCATTTTTCCGGTTTCTACGACAAGGGGTCTGCCGGCAAAATCAGTTTCAAACACTTTAAAATTTTCAAACATAACAGATTCCTTTCTGCCCGAATGGGCGAAGAGTCTCTGACAGCCGTTCAACAATTAAACCAATTTTTGAAAAGTTCAAAAACTCGTTTCACTGCTGAACCGCACTGTACAAACTCCTGCAAGTAGTAAAAAGAGGAAAGGCCGTGGTCGCTTTTTCATCAAGCAAAACCACAGCCACATCTTTTTCTTATTTACGGATACCAAGCTCTGCGATAATGGTACGATATCTTTCAATATCAATTTTGGTTAGGTAATTGAGAAGATTTCTTCTTTTACCAACCATTTTCAAAAGACCGCGGCGTGAGTGGTGGTCTTTGTTGTTTTCACGCAAATGCTCAGTTAAGTCATTGATTCTCTTGGTTAGTACAGCAATTTGTACTTCAGGAGAACCTGTGTCACCTTCGTGGCGAGCGTATTTCTTTAGAATTTCTGTTTTTTCTGTTTTTGTCATGATATATCACCTTTCTGCATTTCAATGCGATAAACCATATCCACAGCAAGGGTCGGTGTTATCCTTATAAAGAAAGCCAAGTGAGCTTTTCTTCTCAAAGGTTGGTCCCATAGCCGCAGGTAAGGTAACCTTGACAATTTTATCATATTTCAAACGCTTTGTAAAGCTTTTACCAGATAAAGTCTTTGATTAAAAATTTTTTTAAGAAAAGAGTTTTGTTAGGTCAA
>URPG01000071.1 GCA_900549675.1 uncultured Oscillospiraceae bacterium
AAATCACTGTCCCGTCCATAAATACAAAATGGATAGTTATTGGAAAACTCTATACATTTCTTCGCCGAATCTAACATTTTTTCATCCTTAAATTCTCTAACAATCTTTGATGATTCTTTAATAAAAAAACAAAACAGCAAAAAGCAATCTCATCAAAATTTCTGTGAGATTGCTTTTTGCTAATCAAATACTAGGGTTATCAGAATCCTTTTATACTTCTTCAGAAAATTCTCTCTCCGCCAGCGGAAGTTCCACACAAATGCTGAATTGATTCCCCTGATATCGTGCTTCAATCTGTCCGTTTAGTTGCTCTACCAACGTTTTTGCGATGGAAAGTCCCAATCCTGTGGCACTTCTGGCCGTTTCTACTGTGAAAAAACGATTGAACAGCTTACCGACTTCTACTTTATCCAAACCAACTGCCGTATTGATAAACAACACACTGCCATTTTCATGCAGTTCAACCGTTAAATCTCCATCGCTGTATTTTAAAACATTATTCAAAATATTGCTAAATACTCTTGCCAATGCCATTTTATCACTGTACCAGTTGATTGTTTTTTCTGTCATCTTCACATAAGGAACAATTCCTCGTTCTGTAAAAGCAGGATAAAAAGCGGCCAAGCTTTCCTCCAAAACCGCCTTTGCACCCAGTTTTTCCCGTTTTATCTGCCCTCCTGTGGAAAGAATCACCGAATAACAGAATAATTCTTCCGTCAGCTGCTTTAACGCTTCTACTCTGTTATTGATAAACGATAAATATCGTGAAACTGTTTCACTCTTTTTTTGATTCTCCAATAAATCCAAATAACCGCAAATTGCCGTCAGAGGCGTACGTAAATCATGTGAAATATTCGCAACAGCCTCTTTAAGTTCCCTATCACCCTTTAAATATTTTCTGCGTTGGCGGCGGAGCAAACGCAATTGCGTATTGAGTTCAGACGCCAAGCGCTTTGCATGGGTATCATGAGAAGACAATAAAATTAGGGTATTTGTATCCATAGAAAGATGCTCCTTGAATTCCATATGGATTTCATCCATACTTTTATGTAAAAGAATTATTTTTATCGTAAGTACCAAGACCGCTGTAAACAAAACTCCACATAAAATCCAAGGAATCATCTTATTGGTTTCCTCTCACTATTTTATATCTTTTTTAGAAAATCCCCATATTCCTACCGCTGTTGTCATCACGGCAATAAGTAAGGAACAAATTAAGGATAAAACGGGGCGTTTTAGCTCTGCATTGGCGATTAATATCGCCTGACTGCTTGGCAAACAATCCACTAAGAACTGATAGATAACCCGTTTGGTTCCTCTCACAAAATTCGGATTCGGCATGGGATCACCTTGCTTCAGCCCTTCCGCTGTTACAATCACACCATCATAAAACTCAGGCTGGCTTAAACTATTATATAACATACTCCCTATGATCAGCAACCTCCCTATGATCAGCAACAATAGAATTAAGAGCAGAGCCATGACAGCCGTAACGGCTTTATTGGCAGAAAGCATACAAAGCAACATCAATATTCCTGTCCAAGCGGCGGTAAACAACAAAATTGTTCCTAAATAAATAAAAATATCTTGGATTCTCATTTTGAAAAAACCGAAAACGGGAACACCAATAAGTCCTCCGATAAGCCATACGACAACTAACAGCAATCCCACTGTAAAACAAATGATATAGTTTGATAAATAAATCGCGATGCGTTTTTGTCCTACTGCAATTTTATTTCGTATCGTTCCCTCACTATACTCAGTACCGATAAAAAGGCTGCTAAAAACAGCGTAAAAGATACTCAATACAGGTGTTAATACCCAGTAAACTTCATCCAATGGTGGTCTGTTTCCATCTACGGCGGCAAAAGCTTGGCTAAAGGATATTGCCATCGTCCCTGCCGAAAGCATCAGCATGATAATTAAACCTGCCCAAAAAATCTTATCTTTTTTAAGGCGGTGGAATCCGGCGGATAAAAGATTACGCATGGCTGCCGCCTCCTATTATATTAATATAGTAATTTTCAAGACTTTCATCATGCTCCTGCACAGATATCAACTCACAATTTTCTTTTGACAGAGCCAAAGTAAGCTGTGAAATATTAGGCTTTGCAAATATATCGGCGCTATCTTCTGAAATAATCTTATATTCAATTTGCTTATCCTCTAAAACACGGGCAAGTGCTTTGGTGGAAGTAACCTGCACACGCATACATTTTCGGCAGGCGGACTCCAGTTCCTTGGCACTGATTTCTTTAACCATGTGCCCGCTGTCTATAAAGCCGTAATGTGTGGCCAGCTTTGAAAGCTCATCCAAAATATGGCTGGAAATCAGTACGGTAATCTGTTGTTCACGGTTCAGGCGCAAAATCAATTCTCGCATTTCGATAATCCCCTGCGGGTCAAGCCCGTTAATCGGCTCATCCAGCACAAGAAAATCAGGAGCGCCGCATAAGGCGATGGCAATACCCAAACGTTGTTTCATGCCCAGTGAATAATTCTTTGCCTTCTTTTTACCGGCATCAGACAGCCCCACCAACTTTAAAAGCTGCGAAATTCCTTCAAAAGACGGCAGTCCCAAAATCCGATATTGTTCTTTTAGATTTTCTTCCGCCGTCATATCCAAATAGATTGATGGCGTTTCTACCACCGCACCCATGCGCCGGCGAACTTTTATCATCTCCTGCTTATCATTTGAAATTCCGTACAACGTATAATCACCTGCCGTTGGCATTTGCAGCCCGCAAATCAACCGTATAAGGGTGGTCTTTCCTGCACCGTTTTTTCCGATAAATCCGTATATGCTGCCTTTGGGAACATGCATAGAAAGTCCGTTGAGCGCCTTAAAATTTCGATAATGCTTATTTAGGGCATTGGTCGTCAAAACATACTCCATCTTTTTGTCTCCTTTTTGCTTGATACAGACATCTTATCATCAAAAAGTAAAGAAATCAGTAAAGAAAACGGTAAAGAAATCGTATAGATTTATTGCGCTTTAAGTTTAAAACCAATCCCCCACACCGCTTCAATATAATCTTGATGACTGACCTCTCTCAATTTTTTTCGTAAATTACTGATATGCATTTTCAAAGAACTTTCTGTACAGTCGGGTGTATCCTCGCTGATTTTCTCCAGTAAAACTGACTTCGTGATGACTTGAGCGGGATTTAGCAGCAACAATTTCAAAATAGCATATTCGGTTCTTGTCAGCTTTACCGCATGATTCTCCACAAAAACCTCGCGAGTTTCTGTTTGTAACTGAATCCCCTCAAAACTGAGAATTTTACCATCTTCTTTGAAAGCGTTTTTTCTGAGCTGAACAACAATTCGTGCCAACAATTCTTTACTGTCAAATGGTTTTGTAAGGTAATCTGCCGCACCGCTCATTAAAAGATTTACTTTATCATCTATATCGACCTTCGCACTGATGACAATAACGGGAATGCTTTTCATCTGAGGAAGAATTTCTTCCCCGGAAAGCCCCGGCAACATTAAATCTAATAAAACTAAATCTGGTTTATCAGACGAAAGCACCCATAATGCCTCTGTCCCCGAATAAGCACGGGAAACACGATAGCCTGCTTGTCCCAACACTTCTTCCAACAGATTGCCTATGTATACGTCATCCTCAATCACGAGCAGATGTTTCATTTTTATTGCCTCTCTATCCTTTTGTGCTTGTCTTGTTTTTAACTTTCCTTTACTATACTCCATTTGTATACCATACGCAATGGTAACCATAACCGATTTATTTTACAATTAGGCTATCGGTTGATTCATTTCGGCAATGAACGAATCGGTTTTTACGGTAAGCTGAACCCAAGCCGGTCTAAATCCGCTTTTGATGGCATTACGGGCTGATTTTATGTTCGACCAAGCACAGCAATAAAACGGAACAATTCCTCTTGCCAGCACTTCATGTGCTAAGGTACTCGTTAAACAAGAGGCAACTCCCTGCTTTCTATACTGTGGTAAAACGTCCACACCAATTTGCCACATCGAATCACAATCAGCGGAACAGCCCGCCAAACCAATCAATTCTCGTTGATTAAAAGCTGCCACCGCTAACCGGTCGAGGTGCTTTCTTTTTTCGCATAGAGCATTACTCCATTGCGGCAAGTATAAATCATGAAAATCCTTAGGTCCTAAGAGTTTTGTTTCATAAACAGATGTAAGAGACCGAAGAATATTTATATCCGGCAAAAAATACTCTGCCATAAAACAAACATTCAGACCGAACGGCCTTAACTTTTCCATTAGCACGTGTAAATTTGGTGTTTCAAAACAATGTTCTACCGGATACCTCTGAATATAATCTTGCACGGTGGGCAAAAGTTCCGGAGAAACTGACGCCACAATATTATTTCCATAAGAAGTTAAATCACATTCAAACGGTAAATCAAGATATTTTCTGGCTCCTTCATTCGCTTTGGAAATCACTGTTTTATTTTGGCAAGACAGAAAATCATCTGCTAAGCAATTGCTGTCAATTGCCGATTGCCGCATGGCAATTTCCAATATTTCTAAATTTTTTATCTCAAACACCCTCTCGTCTGATATCGATAAAAGGGCGCATATCACGGTGATATGCGCCCTTTTATCTTATTTTATTCAGCGTTTTCTTCAAGATACTGTTTCGCTGCTTTTGCCAATTCATCAGGACAAGAATGCCCGCCGCGGCAGTCAATCCCTGATAAACGTGCGGCCACATCCTCCACACGCATTCCTTCTGCCAAGGCAGAAAGACCTTGAATATTCCCTTTACAGCCACCGTTAAACTTAACATTGCAAATGATACCATTCACCACATCAAATTGAATTTCTGTTGCACATACCCCGGTGGTCTTATATACAATATGTTTATCTTTCATTCTTATTTCCTTTCTTATCAATCTGTTTTAGTTTACTACACTTTCTGCAGGTCCACAAAATTATGATATTTGTCATTGTTGGCATATAATTCAGCATGTGTTCCCCGTCCCTGCATTTTACCATTTTCCAGGAAAACGATATTGTCCGCATTTTCGATGGTATGTAAATTATGCGTCACAATCACAGAGGTTTTTCCCTGCATCTCTTTAAAAATGGTTTCAATAATTTGATATTCATTTTTTGCGTCAAGATTAGAGGTAGCTTCATCCAAAAGTAAAAATTCTGGGTTGCGAATCATCATACGTGCCAATGCAATACGCTGTTTTTCACCACCGGACAATTTTTCTCCCACATCTCCCACGCTAGACTGTAAACCCTCCGGTAAATGTTCCAGAATTTCACTGACATTGGCTTTTTCAATTACATTTTGCAAGGCCTCTTCAGATAATTCCTCTTCTATGCCATACATAATATTATCACGAACGGTTCCCACTAATAACGGGCTATCCTGAGGGACCATCCCAAAATTGTTTCTCCACTCATTCAAATGAATATCCTCAGCAGATTGTTCACCCAACACGATTTTTCCGGAATTGGGCTGATACAGTCTTTCCAGAAGTTTCAATACGGTTGATTTTCCGGAACCGGAGGGCCCCACGATAGCAGTAACCTTGCCTACCGGAATTTCAACGGTTAAATCATCGAGAACCTTCTCTCCATCTTCATAGGCGAAAGAAATGTTTTCCATGCGGATACTGTCCTCAGGCACCGTAAAGGAGTGGCTGCGCTGCATTTCTTCGCTTTCCAGCTTTACGATACAGCTTGCCTCTGTAGCAGCACCCTGTGCCTTCTTGATTGCCTGCCAGCAAAATACAAATTGATAGGTATACAGGGCAATCGTGGTAGAATACATAAAAAGTGAAACCGCAGAGGCTGAGTCCAACTCTCCAGTGCTTAGGAGATAACCTCCATAAATCAAAATAATGGCTTGAACCACGGCTTCGATAGAATAGATAAACGGCTTCGCAATCATATCCAGTTTAGCTAATTTAATATTGGCTTTGAAAAAATCTTTTGTAACTTCTGCATTTAATGCATCTTCTCTTTCTTCAGCCGTAAAAGCTTTAATCTGCTTTAATGAGCTTAATCTTTCCGAAAGAAAATTGGTATACCTTGAAAGTGCATTTTGAATTTGATTTTTTGAATCACTCATAAAATGGGACGGAATAGATGCAATAATGACAAACGGTATGACCAGCAGCAGCATCCATAACATTTTATGGCTCATTCCATTTACAATCATTAAAATAGTGCCCAGCGAATAGGCTCCGATAATGATTGTAATGATATTACTGATGCCTCCGCTGATAGAGGAGGTATCTACGGTGACACGGCTGACTAGAGAAGTCGGAGGAATTTTATCGGTTTCTGACAAAGGCAGATGGATAATTTTTTTCCAGACCAATTTTCTGAGATTTTTATCAGACTGAAGATTTATCCACGCGGCAAAAATGCTTAACAGCAGATTCATGATGGCCATGACTAAGGTCACTACAATATAGGTGACAACCGTTCGAGAATCAAAGATTTCCCCGGACACAATCTTACCTGCCGTTTGCGGCAGCCTTGTGCTAATCGTAGAAGACAACAATGAAAGAATCAGGCTAAGGACATACCAGTGCCACGGCAGTTTTGCCTGCTTCAGTAAGAAAAAGAAAAGCTTCCACTCTTGTTTGGGTTTATTATTGTTTTTCATCTTGTAAAGCTCCTTTACATTGCCATTTTAGCTGCTTGAAGCTCTACAAGGCTTCGATACAGTTCATTTTTTTCCATCAGCTCTTCATGGGTACCCTCACCCTTGATACAGGTATGATCCATAACGATAATTTTATCTGCATTTTTAATGGAATTCAAATTATGCGCTACCATCAGAATTGTTTTGGTTTTGGATAATTTATCCAAGGTATCTCTCAATTTTGCACATGATTCAGCATCTAAATTAGAGGTTGCTTCATCCAGTAATAAGAATTTGGCATCTCTCAGCAATGCCCTCGCTATCGCAATACGTTGGCGCTGCCCGCCTGAAAGCTTTGCTCCGTTTTCTCCTACAAATGTATCAAAACCTTGTTTGGTATCCATAATAAAATCATAGGCATCGGCCTGTTTCGCAGCTTCTATCAGTTGTTCTTCCTCAACCTTTCCTGTCATTCCATAGGTAATGTTATCCCGAATGGTACCGGACATAAGCTTTGTATCCTGTGGAATATAACCAATTGCACTTCGCCAACTGGATAATTCATACTCCTCTGCTTTATGCTTTCCCCAGTATATATTTCCCGACTGAGGCTGATAGAATCTCTCCAGCAAAGAAAGAATGGTCGTTTTACCAGTTCCTGAGGCACCTACGATTGCTGTTACTTTTCCGCTTTCAATTTCAAAATTCACATCTTGAAATACCAATTTTTCATCATAGCTAAATGATACCTGATCAAAAACAATATTTCCCTCTGCCTCAGCTGCGCTCAGCGTACCCGAATTTTCTTCTTCCTTCACAGTGGTCACGGCGCTGATTCTCGCACAGGCACCTTGATTCAGCTTCAAATTTTGCCAAATTGCCATCATTCCGCGGAAACTGTTATAAAGAGTGTTGGCATACATATAGAAAGCAATCCAAACTCCCACATCAATGCTGCCCTCTTGGATTAGCCAGACACCCATCATGATAATCAACAGCTCCTGCAGCACAGAGGTGATTGTATTCGCAAATGATACAGCCGAGTTGACTAGTGTATAGTCAAAAGATTTTTTTGCGTATTTCTCAATCCATTTATTTCCGATTTTTTCTTCTTTTATTTCCTGTCCGAAAAGCTTTACCAATGTCAGATAGGGGAGTATCGTGGAAAAGTACCGGGTCATATCCGCAAGTTTTGTTTGAATTTGATTATTGAATTTAAAGAAAAGTCTGCCGGCCACAATTCCTACTATGTAACATAATGGCAAAGAGATTAACTGAGAAATACCTAACCGCCACTCATATTGGGTAATCAGCAGAAAAGAACCAATAAAAGTATAAGCTATGCTCATAAAACTTGAAATATTAAAGGACAAAAATTCCGAAAGGGTCAGGGTGTCTGTTGTCGTTCTGCTGATTAATTCTCTAGGCTCATTTTTACTGAAATAAGAGATTGGCAATCTCGAAATCTTTTTCCAAATGTAATTTTGGAAACTCATATGATTTAAGTGTGATGTGTACCTAGCAATAAATTGGTATATTGCTGTTATAATGGATTTTCCTAAAACCACTCCTATTGCCATAAACGCAAGCGCCGTAGTGAATTCTCCGGCATAAATACGCTCTGTATACTGCGGAAAAAGAAGTGTTAAATATCCCTGTGTAAGCTGAAGAACCACACATAATATAATCAATAGCCATGGCAGTTTCACTGATTTCAATAAATGAAAGAAAGGAGCCCAAGGCTGTTTTTTATTTTCCTTTTTTAGTTTCTCATCCTGATTTGACAACATTTTATTATTATCCCGCATTTTCATCATATCCTCACTACTTTAAACTTATCTTGATAAAACGAATGTATTTCATTTCGAAAACAACTGATAAAAGATTGAAAGAGGTACTCTTGATAAGGAAGATTTTCTTCTATAAAAACAGGGTCTGTCCCTTGTTCCAAATACATCTTCATATCATTTTCATAAGTGGAACGGTTGAACACAATTCCTCTTTGTTCAGCAAAATATTCACCAATTAACATTAATTCTATCGTTTTCTTTTGCTGGTCCAGTAAATATTCTTCCTGTTTTTCAACAGTTTTCAAATATTTAGGAGTCATTGTGCTTAACAACTCTTGATATGGCATTTTTCTGCGTTGCGCGCTTTTTTCCCAAATTCTCTTTTTTTCGGCAAATGCCTTTTCGGCTTCTTCTGTTAAATCTTCAAATTCACTTTGTTTTGCCGTTTCTTTTGTTACATAGTTAATCAGTATATTATTCTGGTCATATTTTTTTCGTTCTAAAAGTTTATTTTCTAAAAACTCTTGATAATCCTTCACTGTATGTACATTTTCTATCCCCATTCTTTGGATTAAGAGATCGGATAATGGAGGGTAAATTCTTCGCTTAATTTGTGAAATCTCCCCTTTTCTTGTCTTCCCGCCTCTTTGAAGAAAAACCTCTGCCCCCGGCTGCAAACCCAGTAATTTTTCTTCCCAATCTTT
>URPG01000072.1 GCA_900549675.1 uncultured Oscillospiraceae bacterium
TCTTTGACTTTAAAAATCTGAACAGGAAAAATCGGAGTTTCTCCGTCGCCCAATCCGTCCTCAGTTGCCAGCAATAGATTGCGAATCACCATACGCCCCTGTTCACTGGTATCCGTCCCATAGTTCAAGGAACTAAATGGTACCTGTGCCCCAGCCCTGGAGTTCATGGTATTCAAGTTGTGAATGAGAGCCTCCATTGCTTGGAAAGTGGCCTTATCGGTAGCGCGCCACGCTGTTTCCTTTGCATAGCCAACCGCTCTGTCAATTTCTTCTTGCGACAACGGATAGGTTTTTTCTTTCTCCCAATAGCATTTTAACTTTGAACTATATTCGTCAACCTTGTCCAGCGTAATGTTTTTTCCCACTTGGTCTACTGCTGTATCAACAATTGTTTTCGCCTCTTCATAAGAAAGAGCTTTCGCCACTTTGAAAAATTCAATCAAAGCTTTTATATATTCTTTACGGTAGGTTTTATCAATGCCCTTTGCCATAGAATAATCAAAGTTGGGTACACTTTGTCCGCCGTGCATTTCGTTTTGATTCGCCTGAATGGCAATACAGGCTAATGCCGCATAGCTCCTAATATCATTCGGCTCTCTCAAGTAGCCGTGACCGGTGGAGAAACCGTTTTTAAAAAGCTTGATTAAGTCTATTTGACAGCAGGTTTCCGTCAAGGTATAGAAGTCTTTGTCATGAATATGGATATCTCCCCGCGCATGCGCCTCGGCAATATGAGGTGGAATCACATACTTGTCATAAAAACTTTTGGCGCCCTCAGAACCGTATTTTAACATAGTTCCCATGGCTGTATCGGCATTGATATTGGCATTTTCACGTTTTAAGTCTACCTCTTCCGCATTTACGAAGGTTAAGGCAGAATAAATTTTGACAAGTTCATCATCCATTTCACGGATTTTTTGATGCTCCGCACGGTATAAAATATAGGCTTTTGCGGTCTTTGCGTAACCGGCGGCAATTAATTTTTCTTCCACAACATCTTGTATCTGCTCCACTGTCGGCAGTTCTGTACGTTTTGCCGCTTCTGCTACCACTTCTTCTGTCAGCTCATCCAGTTCCTTGTCACTCAATTTTTCGGTTGCATTTCTCACATTTGCCTTGAAAATAGCAGCCCGGATTTTAGAAATATCAAACCTAACTTTTTCTCCGCTTCTCTTTACAATCTGTTCCAGCATAACGGTAAGCCCTCTTTCTACACCTATTGCTAACTTTTACTTTTTGATTCCTAGGCATCAATGCGCCTTATTGTGAAAACAGCGAAAATTTCGAGTCATGCATGTCTTTTAGACAAATAAGAATAGATTAAACTTCCGCAGAGAATTTAATCTATTCCTTATTGCATACTCATCTGTTTCTCTTCTTATGTTAATAAATTATAACATCTTAAAAATGTGCTGTCAACAGACAAATCAAAATAATATACTATATATAGTATTGATTAAAAATATACCTCTAAATATTGTTTATAAAAACATTATATCCGTTTTTAAAAAAACATTTATTTATTGATTGTTTTCCGACACAATTTGGATTCCCAATTCTTCAAGCTGTTCTTTATCTACGCCTCCGGGAGCCTCTGTCATTAGCTCTACCATGCTTTGTACCTTGGGGTATGCCAAAACATCACGCAGGCTTTCGGCCTCCAAAAGTACCATAACCAAACGGTCTAGCCCAATGCCCACGCCGCCATGCGGAGGTGCTCCGTAACGGAAAGCGTTGAGTAAATATCCAAATTTTTCCTGTGCTTGCTCTTCTGACAGACCCAATAATTTGAAAATACGATTTTGCAATTCCCAGTTTGTTACACGGATAGAACCACTGCACATTTCTTCTCCGTTCAAAACTAAGTCATAGGCCTGTGCCCGCACTTTTTCCTTATCTGTTTCCAAATATGGCAGACATTCTGTCAAAGGCGAGGTAAAGGGATGGTGCATAGCAACCCATTCCCCTAAATCTTCATCAAATTCAAAGAACGGCATTTCCACTACCCACAGGAAGTTGTGCTTCCCTTTGGGCACGATATCCAATTTTCTGGCAACCTCTACACGCAGCATACCCAATTGCGGCAAAACATGGCTGGTTTTGGTATCAGCAATTATTAGCACGACATCACCGGTTTCTGCTCCTGTTTTTTGATAGATTGCCTGCATCTCTTCTTCTGTCATAAATTTTGCAAAAGAACTTGTCACGGCATCGGTTGTCATACGCACCCAAGCCAGACCTTTCGCCCCAATACCCTTTACCATAGCTGTCAGTTTGTCAATTTCTTTACGGGAAAGCCTGTCCGCCGCTTGCTTTGCCACAATCGCCTGCACACTTCCGCCGCCTTCAATGGCATTGGTAAATACACTGAATCCGCAGGATTTTACAACTTCACTGATATCACAAATTTCCATACCATATCGGGTATCCGGTTTGTCGGAGCCAAAACGTTCCATGGCCTCTTTATACGTAATTCTAGGCAGCGGTATGGGAATTTCCACCCCCATAATCTCTTTCATCATGGTGCTGATATAGCCCTCTACCATATTTAGAACGTCGTCCATTTCCACAAAGGACATTTCCATATCAATTTGGGTAAACTCCGGCTGACGGTTGGCGCGCAAATCTTCATCACGAAAGCATCGCGCAATTTGGATATAACGGTCAAAACCCGCCACCATAGAAAGCTGCTTATAAAGCTGCGGAGATTGCGGCAGGGCATAAAAACTGCCTTTATGCAACCGACTGGGTACAATAAAATCCTTTGCACCTTCCGGCGTAGATTTTATCAGCATAGGCGTTTCAATCTCGATAAAACCATTTTTATCAAAATAATCTCTGGTGACCTTGGCAATTTTGTGGCGCATGAGCAGATTTCTTTGCAGCATCGGTCTGCGCAAATCCAAATAGCGATACTTTAATCGTAAGTCCTCTTTGGCGGTGGTTTCATCTAAAATTTCAAAGGGAGGAGTTTCAGACTCATTTAGAATCCGCAGTTCTTCCACCATGATTTCCACGTCACCTGTAGGAATATCCTTGTTTTTGGAGGAACGCTCCCGTACCGTACCCACAGCCGCCAGTACATATTCGGAACGAACGGTAAAAGCTTTATCAAAGACCTCTTTTTCGGTAGAACTGTCAAAAGCCAACTGTACAATACCGGTTCTGTCCCGCAGGTCGATAAAAATTAATTGTCCGAGGTCACGCTGCCGCTGTGCCCATCCAAAAACAACAGCCTTTTGCCCGACATCCTGCATTGAGAATTCTCCGCAATATTTTGTTCTTTTCAATCCATGAACTGTTTCCATTTGTTTGCCTAGCCTTTCTTAAAATCTTTCAAATACCGTTATTGATATAACCACTATTTTAAACTTACATTTTTAATATCAAATAGAAATAAACATAAAAAATTCAATATTTTTGTTTCGTTTTGGTACTTCTAAATTGTTCAAAGATTTTATTCACTGAATAAGTTGTCGGCAGTTGTCACTGCGGTGATATAATGGTCGACAAAATCATCACCTAAAGAGATTGAAGTAACTTCTCCGTTTTTCATATTCTTTAAATTTGCTTTTCCGCCGGCAAGCTCTTCTTCTCCCAAAACAATTGTGAATCTCGCGCCTATTTTATTGGCATATTTCATCTGTGCTTTTAGTCCTCTCCCACACAAATCACAATCGGCAAAAATACCGCAGCGGTGCAGCTCATTGGTCAAAGCAAAGGCCTTTGTATTCGCCTCTTTGTTCATCGACGCAATGTATACTTCACAGGGCTCAGGCTCAGGCAGTTCTACACCTTGTGCTGCCAACACCAACAGTATACGGTCTAAACCCATGGCATAACCGATTCCGGGTGTAGGGTTGCCTCCTAATTGCTCCACTAAACCGTCATAGCGGCCACCGCCGCCGACAGCACCTTGTGCGCCAATATCCGTAGACACAAATTCAAACACCGTGCGCGTATAATAATCTAATCCTCTAACAATAGAAGAATCAATTTCAAAATCGATATCAACCGCTTTTAGGCAGGTTTGCACCTCTTCAAAATGCTTGCGGCAATCCTCGCAAATATAATCCAAAATCTTGGGTGCATCCTTTGCAATTTCCGCACACACCGGACTTTTACAATCTAATATACGCATAGGATTGCGGTCTAAGCGCGATACACAAGTACTGCAAAGCTGGTCCTTATACTGTTCAAAATACTCTTTTAAGGCCTTGTGATAGGTCGCCCGACAGGAAGGACAGCCTATAGAGTTCAGTTTCAATATAATATTCTGCAGACCTAAACGCTCCAGAACGGACATTGCCATGGCGATTACCTGTGCGTCGGCTGTTGCTTCTGCTGCCCCAAACATTTCCACACCAAACTGGCGGAATTCTCTCATACGTCCCGCCTGTGGCTTTTCATAGCGATAACAGGTCGTATTATAATACAGCTTGACAGGATACCCGTTATTGTACATCCCGCTTTCGAGCATGGCACGAGCGGCACCGGCTGTCCCCTCCGGACGCAGAGTAATGGAGCGTCCGCCTTTATCCTCAAAGGTATACATTTGTTTTTCAACCACATCGGTGGTATCACCAACCCCCCGTAAGAACAATTCCGTGTGTTCAAACACAGGTGTCCTCACTTCAGAAAAACCATTTAATTCAGCCTCTGACTTCATCACCATTTCTACAATTTGCCATTGATTTGACTTTGCCGGTAAAATATCCGCGGTACCCTTTGGTGCTTTTGTAATCAATTCCATTTGAATAACCCTTTCTATAACAAATTAATCTCATCACTTTTCTATACCAGTTTAGTATTCATCTATTATATTTCTTATATTGTGAATAATAAGTTCAATAAAAACAGACAAAAAACCTCCGTCCCCAGCAAGGGACGAAGGTTCACTTCGTGGTGCCACCCTTTTTTAAAAGCAGAATGAAAAATCCAGCTTTCCTCAAAAAGACCTTATCCGCTAAGGCAGCGATTGCTCCCGAGTATCTTCATCCGCACTCCTACAAAGGAACTTCCAGCACAATCAGTGTTCCTTCTCTCTGGGTATGAGCCAGCCGAATTACTCCTCTCGTTCATCACAATTATTCTCTTACAATATCTCTCCAGGCCAAATCGCCTCTCTCTAAACCGTGGATAAGCACTTCCGCCGTAGCAATATTGGTTGCTACCGGAATATTGTGCATATCACAAAGGCGAAGCAGGTTCATATCATTGGGTTCATGTGGTTTTGGGGTAAGCGGGTCGCGGAAAAACAAAAGCAAGTCAATTTCATTGCATGAAATTCTCGCAGAAATTTGCTGGTCACCACCCTGTGAGCCACTCAAAAATCTCTGAATGGTAAGCCCTGTTGCCTCTGAAACCATCTTTCCTGTTGTACCTGTGCCGCAAAGTGAATGTCGGCTTAAAATGCCGCAATAGGCAATACAGAATTGCACCATCAATTCTTTTTTTGCGTCATGCGCTGAAATTGCTATATTCATTAATCTTCCCCCTACTTACAAATTTTCTTACCTTTACCAATTTTCTACATGGGAATCGGCACCATGTCGCCCTCTAAACGGGCGGCAATTCGGCTGATTGCCATCATGCCCAAACTATCATCTTCTGCAGGCTTTCCATTTTGAAAAGCACCTGCTAATTGAAAATCTTCCGGTATCACCCCTAAAAGGCGAATCCCTGTCTGATCAATCACAGCATCTAAATCTTCATATACAGCTATTTTTTCAAAGTAATCCCTTTGAAACCGGTTAATGACCAGCCATTTTTCCTGCACATTCATTTCTTCCAGTGCCTGCCGCACGGCGCCTGCCCCTCTTACACATACAGGATCAGGATTACACACCACCACCGAACGGTCCGCCATACAAGTGCTTCCCTTAAAGCCAGTTCCCAAACCGGCAGGAGAATCCAAAATTACATGGTCATAATATTTCTTTAATAAAGGAATAAGCTGCTTCATCATGGCAGGTGTTACACAGGCATCTACTGACAAAGGAGCGGGCAAAAGAAACAATCCTTCTGCACCTGCACAAGGGTAAATTGCATCAATCGGTGCACAACGGCCATGCATAACATCGGCAATATCAAACACCAAATTTTCTTCTGTACCAGTCATTTTATCTAAACTGCGCAGACCGGCATCACCATCTATCAGCAAAACACTTTGCCCTTTAGCCGCCAGAACGCGTCCCAGTCCTACTGAAAAGACAGATTTTCCAACTCCGCCTTTTCCTGATGCAACTACTGTTGAAATTCCCATGTACATTACCTCAATTATAATATTATCATAAGAATTCTTGGTTGTCAAAATTTAATTTTTGATTTTTTCTTATCCATAGTTTTGGCATTTTTAGGAAAAATATTCCACCTGCTTGGCTATTATTCATCTCCTGCGCCTGAACTAACCGGTTCATCCGAAACAGGCGGCTGAGAAGTTTCTTGTCCATCTGGCTTGGCAGAAGTATTTTCTTTATAAAAGGCACCCGGATTCATGTTCGCTCCGTCCTGCGGCGGCAAAGAGGATTCGGATTCATTCTTTTTACTGGAGGAATTTGTTTGTCCCTGCCGAGTTGAATTATCTGTGTCTAAGCCATCGCGTGTTGAGGCGTTATCATCATCTGGGTCAGCATTGTCATTCGTCAAACCAAAGTATTCATCCAAAACAGCCTTTGCCACATTCATGGCTGCTTGTCCTTTACCACCATGCTCAATGACCACTGCAATTGCAATTTCGGGATTATCATAAGGAGCAAAAGCAATAAAAGTGGCGTTATCAGATTTACCATCCATATTCTCCGCCGTACCGGTTTTGGCGCCTATCGAAACAGGATAATTGCCAAATACGCTTTGTGCTGTACCATCGGTGGCAACTCTTCTCATGCCTTGTTTCACTGCCTGCATGGTCGTGTCAGAAATACCGGCATCAAAAACAACCTCAGGTTCATATTCGTTTGTCACACGGTTCCCGGTATAATCGGTAACCTTGTCTAAAAAATGCGTTTTTAATCTTACTCCATTGTTGGCAATGGTCGCAGCATAAGTAGCAAGCTGCAAGGGAGTAAAAGAGTTGTCAGCCTGTCCGATGGCCGCCTGAATGGTGATGGCCTCTGTCCACGCTGCACCGGGATGATTTTTTAAATAATCCACCCGATTCGTCATACTGCCTTCTGATTCACCCAGTTCGACACCGGTTTTACTGCCCAATCCAAAGGACTCTGCATAAGGCACCATTTTATCAATTCCTAAAGCTAATCCGGTTTCAAAAAAGAATGTATTACAAGAATTCTGTAAAGCACTGTATACGTCTTCTATACCGGGACGGGCTAAGCAAGTGGGGCGATATCCGGCATAAGCAAACTTCTCAAAAACCCCGGTACAGGTAAATGTCGTCGATAAATTAATAGCCTGTTCTTCTAATGCAGCAACAGCAACTAGAGGTTTAAAAATAGACCCCGGTGTGTAAGTACCGTTAAGGGCACGGTTAAACAACGGTTTTTTCACCTCATCTGTCACCAATTCCTGGATATAATCACTGTCCGTATTATATTGGTTCATGTCATACGTGGGATAATTGGCACTGGCTAATATGCCGAAGTCCTTTACATCTAAGACCACTGCTGAACCCGTTACAACTCCCTCGGAATCGGTAATCGCATCAATCTGTTTCGCAAGTTCCTTATTGGCAGCAGCCTGTAATTTTGAATCAATCGTTGTTTGAATTGAATTTCCGGCCTTGGGAGATTGGGTAATCATGGTAGAGGCGATACTGCCGTCATTGTTTAGATTGACCACCTTTTTTCCGTTAACTCCCCTCAGTTGGGGCTCAAACACATTTTCAAGACCGCTTTGACCATATCGGTCATCTAAGGTATAACCCTCAACATTACCTTTTTTGCCGTCATACACGTTACCTGCTTTTTTTTCTTGTTCGTACTGAACATCAGAAATGGCACCTACACGCCCTACTGTATGCGGCGCCAAAGAACCGTCTTCTCCATAATAGCGGGTCACCGCCACATCCGTTTCAATCCCCGGCATTTCACTTAAATGCTCATTGATAACGCCTACGGTTTCTTGCGAGACATCTCCGGCAATGGTGAAAAAATTAGAAAAACCAAAGTCGTTTTTTACCATTGAGTAACGCAGAGAGCCAATAGCTCTTGTCATCTTTTGAGAATAACCCCCACAGTCAAAGCGGTCAATCAGCGCCTGCATACATTCTTCTGCGGTAGCATAGCTTTGCACATTGAGCATGGCATAGCTTTTCATATATTCAATTTCTTTAGGACGCGTTTCGTCAAAAATATAATTGCCGGAACTGTCAATTTTAATCGGCAGTTCATCCTTCCATGCTTCATTCCGGGATTCTAATAAATCTATAATTTTTAATAAAATCGGATTTGGGTCATATCCTTTGGTTAAATCCATTTTTTGGTAAACTAAATTCACACTGTACGTGATTTTATTCCCAGCTAAAATATTGCCATTTTTGTCTAATATTTCACCTCGAACAGCAGACAGCTTAGTAAAGTCCGTGCTCTGGGCTTCGGCCAGTTCTTTATAATGATCCGTCTGTATAATCTGCCAATCTACTAAACGAGCCACAAAAACAGAAAAAATCATTAAAACAGCAAGTACCAATGCACCTGTTCTTCCTAATCTTTCACTTATATTCTTCATAAAAACCTCCGTTGGCTATTCAGTATTCACGCCAAAAGGTACGGGCAATCCCTCTGTTGATATAAAAAACAAGTGGGAAAAACAGCAGTGTGTAAAGGCAGACCGGCAAGTAATGGTGCAGTGCCACATAACTTGCTGCCGAATAGCCTCCGAACGTATAGCGAAAAATCCACCCTAAAAAAACCGTTAGTACAGTTACCCACAATCCTGAAACTACCGCCGACAACATACTGACCCTTAAAATTGTGGTGGAAAGCCGGCTGACCACAAAGCACAGCACCGCCAAAACAGCTCCGTAGAATCCCAGACCACCGCCCACACCAAAATCAAGCAGCAAGCCCGCTAAAATACCAAACCCCATGGCAGCGCCTTCCCGCTCTACCAT
>URPG01000073.1 GCA_900549675.1 uncultured Oscillospiraceae bacterium
TATGTTATAATAATAAACAGGCATATTAGAATGGATGAAAAAATAAATGAAAAAGGAGGTGGGTTCATGCAGGATTGGAGCTATTTAATTTCGTTTGCGACCTCTTGCGTCATTACAGTTTTTGTTATTATTGCGGCTTTAGTAGTGTTTTTAAATGTTATTAACCGGTTAGTCCCTAAGCTCCATGCAAAGCTGACAAAAGGGAGAAAATAATAATTGAAACACAACATACAGCCCCCTTATGGGCAATAAAAAAGGAAAGAGGGATGTAATGTTTGAAAACACATTGGATTTCATTAAAGAAGTATTTGTACAATCAGGTTATGCAGGGTTGACCTGGCAAAACGGCATTATGCTGTTAGTAGCAATTGCGTTAATCTTTTTGGCAATTGTGAAGAAATTTGAGCCTCTGCTGCTGCTGCCAATGGGACTTGGTATGCTGGTAGCCAATATACCCTTCTCCCATATGAGCGCTTTTGATGAGGGGAAATTTTTGAATGTTCTCTATCAAGGGGTTAGTTGGGAAATTTATCCGCCGCTCATTTTCCTGGGTATCGGAGCAATGATAGATTTTGCTCCGTTGATCGCAAACCCGTCCAGCTTTTTGATGGGAGCAGCCGCCC
Organism: uncultured Oscillospiraceae bacterium; assembly: GCA_900549675.1. Taxonomy (GTDB): domain Bacteria; phylum Bacillota; class Clostridia; order Oscillospirales; family Acutalibacteraceae; genus Scatolibacter. Next base: position 624 of record URPG01000073.1, read on the forward strand.
AAATTGGACTTATGGTAACTTTTTTATTGGCGAATTTAGTAGGATTCAACCCCGCTGAGTCTGCGGCACTTTCTGCCATTGGCGGCGCTGATGGTCCAACGACTATTTTAATGGTTACCAGATTGGCACCTCATTTGCTGCCGAGTGTCGCTATTGCGGCTTATTCATATATGGCGCTTGTACCTTTGATTCAGCCGCCTGTGATGAAAGCACTGACCACTAAAAAAGAGCGTTCTATCGTGATGAAACCCCAGCACCAAGTGGCAAAAATAGAAAAAATTATCTTTCCTGTGGTCATAACGTTAGTCGTTTGTTTGCTTGTTCCGGATTCAACCCCGTTAATCGGCAGTTTAATGATTGGCAACTTAATTAAAGAATCCGGCGTGACAGATCGTCTTGCCAAAACATTACAGACACATTTGCTCAATATCGCAACTGTCTTCTTGGCTCTTTCTGTCGGCGCCACCGCGACAGCGGAACGCTTTTTAAATGTTGAAACACTGCAAATTTTAGTCTTAGGATTATTTGCATTTATTATCAGTACCGCCTGTGGTGTGCTATGCGGCAAAGTGATGTGCTTAGCAACAAAGGGGAAAATCAACCCGTTAATTGGTGCCGCCAGTGTTTCGGCTATGCCAATGGCTGCCCGTGTGGTTCAAAGAGTGGGACAAGAGGAGAAGCCAGGAAATCACCTGTTAATGCACGCCATGGGCCCGAATGTTTCAGGTACAGTAGCAACTGCGATTTTGGCGGGTGTTATTTTAGGGAAATTAGGCTAAGATGATTTAAAAATCGAATTGTGTGTCTTTTAAGGAAAAATAAGATACAAATCGGAAACATAACATTTTTAATTTTAGCAGAACCAGCTAAAAATTTGACATGTGAATGATTGAATATCAAGCTCAGCTTGACAGACAACCAGAACAATATGCCAATTGTTTTTATTACCGGTTTATAACCGCAATAAATAAAAGATATTTTCTGTTCTTTCAATAGCCTAATAATGTAATGCGGTAACAGGTTAAAATAGAATAGAAAATTTGTCTATCAAGAACAGAACCGTACTTTTGAAAAGCACGGTTCTGTTTTTGTGTTTGAATAATCCAAAAGGATGAATACTTGTCAAAATCAGATGGCAAGAACCCAGTATCTTTCAATACAGTACTGTGAGATAAGCCGAAGGGATTAAAAGTGTATGGGGTTGTACGCTTCAAAAAGGTGTTTATAGGACAAGCTTTCTGAACCAATTTACTGATGAGAAGAAAAAACTCACTATTTGCAGACAAATAAACCTTGTACATTTCTACAGTGAAATGTATTTAAAAAACTGACAAGATAACTCTTGCTATTTCAGAAAACAATTGGTAAGATAAACACAAGAAATATTGTATTTCTATGTCAGAACTTTTGGAGGAGTATAATGAAATTACAAGCAGAATGGCGTGACCGGTTAAGACATTGGATTCACACGCTCGCACAGGATTTTTACCAACCAATTGGGGAAATTCACTTTGATGCTTTCTTTACCTATGAGCAGCTGCCCCGTGAAGAAGCAGAAAAACAGAGTTTTATGCCTATCGAGGTTGGTACAAAATGGGGCCAGCAATGGCAGTACGCATGGCTGAAATCAAAAATAACCTTGCCTGATGAGGCAAAAAACAAAATGATTGTCATGGACTTGCGGCCCGGCGGTGAGGCAACCCTCTTTGTCAACGGAAAATCCTTTGGAACCAAAAGGGCAGAGTGGGTCAATGTTCCCCATCACTACATACAGGACAATATCCTATGTGAAAGCGGAGAAGCAGGCAAAAATTTTGAACTGTTGGTAGAAGCTTACGCAGGGCACTATTTTCCGGAAAGCGAATTGGGCGGTTGCGCTGTCGGTCCGGTTCTCCCGGGAAAATATCAAGACCCACTGGAAGGAAAGGAACGCACAGAACTTGGCAAATCTACTTATGGCATTTGGAACGAAGATGCCTATCAGCTTTGGATGGATGTTGTTACGCTGAAAGAAGTCATGGAAAATTTATCAGAGGGAAGTTTACGCGCGGCAAAAATTGCCAAAGGACTGAAAGATTTTACTCTCTGCGTGGATTTTGAACAGCCCTTAGACGCCCGTATAAAAGATTATCGTAAAGGAAGAGAAATTTTAAAACCTTTACTGCAAGCCAAAAACGGCAGTACTGCTCCTACTTTTTACGGTATCGGCAATTCTCACTTAGACGTGGTGTGGCTGTGGCCGTATCAAGAAACCATCCGCAAGACTTCTCGTACCTTTGCACAACAACTGCGTTTAATTGAAAAATATCCAGAGTATAAGTATATTCAAAGTCAGCCGCAGACCTATCAAATGTGCAAAGACCATTATCCCGAGTTATATGAGAGAATTCAACAGGCGGCCAAAAAAGGTGGATGGATTGCTGAAGGTGCCATGTGGGTGGAGCCGGATACCAATATGACTTCCGGTGAATCTTTGGTGCGTCAGCTTTTATACGGCATGAAATTTTTTAAAGAAGAATTCGGAGTAGACTGCGAGATTCTATGGCTGCCGGATACCTTTGGTTATAGCGCGGCCCTCCCGCAGATTTTAAAAGGCTTCGGCGTAAAATATTTGGTAACGCAGAAGATTTTTTGGTCCTACAATGAGGGAGAGCAATTCCCTTACCATTACTTTACCTGGCAGGGCAATGACGGTTCTGAAATTGTTTCTTATCTGCCGACCAGTTATACGTATCGAACCAATCCCGCTGAATTGATGCAGGTTTGGGAAAACCGTGTGCAAAAAGATGAAATGGATAAATTCCTGCTGCCATATGGTTATGGTGACGGCGGCGGCGGTCCAACCAGAGATTTTATTGAATTTGGAGAAAGACAGAAAGATTTAGAGGGAGCACCGAAGTTTAAAATGACTTCTCCGAATCAATTGTTCTATGATTTAGAGGCAGAGGGCGGTCCGGTACATAAATATACGGGAGAACTTTATTTTACGGCTCATAGAGGGGTTTACACCTCACAGGCGAGTATCAAATGGGGAAACCGTAAGAGTGAGCTTGCCTTGAGAGAAGCAGAATTATGGGCGGCGTTGGCCTTTGCACAAAAAGGACTGTCCTATCCCATGGATGAATTTGAGGCACAGTGGAAAAAAGTATTGCTGAACCAATTCCATGACATTTTACCGGGTTCCTCTATTGCAAGAGTCTACCAAGAAGCCGCAGTTCTGCATCAAGAGGTCATCGACAAGGGTACCGAAATTGCCCAGAACAGTGCGGCATATTTAGCAGGAGAAAACGGAAATGTGTCTGTTTTTAACTCACTTTCTTTTGCAAGAACGGTACTGGTAGAATTGCCGGATACTTTCAAAAGCGGTGCCCGCACAGCCGAAGGAGAAATGATTCCGTTGGATGTTGCCGACGGCAAGATTATAGCCAAGGTTTTTGTGCCTGCCTGCGGATTTACCGTATTAGAACCCTGCGAACAAAAAGCAGAAGTCGAACGAGCCGTTTCGGTTGCCCAAAACGGTGAAGAGTTCGTGTTGGAAAATCACTTGGTTCGTGCTGTTCTCAATGCAAATGGCGAGATTGTTTCTTTTGTGCGTAAAGACAGTGGACGTGAATTTGTGGCAGCGCCGATGAACCAATTCTTACTGTATAAAGATGTGCCTCGCTTATTTGATGCATGGGATATTGATAGCCCCTATGAGGAACAGCTTGTAGAAGTGAACCCAAAAGCAGAAATTCGTGTTGTATCGGAATCTCCCTTGCAAGTATCGGTTGAAGTAAAAAAGACCATCGGCGTTTCTGCGCTGCGCCAAATGATTTCCTTGTCAGCAGACAGTACCAGAATTGAGTTTGACACAACGGTGGATTGGAAAGAACTGCACCGTTTGTTAAAGGTCAGTTTCCCAGTGGATGTTTATGCTACAGAAGGCTACAATGAGATTCAATATGGTTATATGAAACGTCCAACGCATAGAAGCCGCCAGTATGACAAGGATAGATTTGAAGTCTGTAATCACCGCTATACGGCTTTGTGTGATGAAACTCATGGTGCGGCTGTATTGAACGACTGTAAATATGGCGTCAGTATGCTGGATAATGCCATAAATTTGACATTGCTCAAGGCTGCCGGTTCTCCTGAATTGCGTGCTGATAACCGTGAACATCACTTTACCTATGCTTTTACAGCATGGGACGGTCCTTTTGCTTTCAGCGATGTGGTACAGCAGGGATATGAACTGAATGTACCCGCCTTGGTGGTAAACGGCGGCGAAAAAAGCAAATCATTTGTGACAGTTTCAAATACTAACATTATTCTGGATACGGTCAAATTGGCAGAGGACGGCAGCGGTGATATGATCATGCGTTTGTATGAATCCAAAGGAGGAGATAGTACAACTGAAATTCATTTTGCTGTCCCCGTGGTATCGGTTTCCTCTTGTAATATGAACGAAACAAAACAAGAACAAGGTGAACTGGATTGCACAAATCAATGTGCCTCACTCCGTTTCCACCCGTTTGAGGTTCATACCATACGTGTTAAAACAAAATAAATTGTGATAGAATATATATTCTGTTGGAAACAGATGAGAGTAAAATCTCATCTGTTTTTTTCATAAAGGCAAAATAGTAATAACCAAAAATAAGAAATTTTGGAGAGAATACCCGCAGGATAATGCTTGATAAAATGCATCATTGCTGTTAAGATAAAGCAAGACTTAATCATGTGACTCGATTTTTACCGCATTTATCTTGACGGTATTATGATAAAAAGAAGTTTAGAGGGGATTCAGGAATGAAAAAAGTGTTAAGAAAAATGAAGAATTATATCTTTCATTCCAATACAATATTTGTACAGTTGGTATCCTTTACCATTATTGTGAGTCTGATTCCGATACTCATTATTTCCACTTTTTTATTTCAAAAAATAACGGGTACGGTAACGGACAATCTGGCAAGTTCACATTCTCAGCTTGTTATACAGTATATGTATAATGTTAAGGATAAAATTTCTCAATATCGGAAAAGCTTGCATCAAATTTCCAATAACACCATTATTTTGGATACGCTCAGAAGTAATAACCAGCAGGACAACCCCTATATAAAAGGAAATAAAATCAGTATAGAAGTGACAAAATCGTTGCAGTTGGAGAGTCACAACGAACTGCGCAATTGTATGGTTTATTCTGATTTAAGTGAGAATGCAGTGTATGGTCCCAGTGTTGCTATGATGAAAGGAGCAGAGAGTGAAATTTGGTATCTGAATCATCAAGCCACTCAGCAGGATTATTTTATTTACTCAGCACCGGATGGGAAAAATGAAGTACTGTCTTTGATACAAAATATTGTATTTGTGGACACGAAGCAGCTGAAAAGAGAATATATTGGTTTTATTAAATTGGATATTGTCATGCAAAAGTTATTTGCCCCTGCCAGTGGCACAGCAAGAAAATTGGATTATCCTTATGACATTGTTTTGCTGGATTCACAAAACCGTTTGATATATTCCTCTAATACACAATATAAAGACATTGTAAACCATATCTCCTTGGACAAACTTGAAAAATCTTCTGATATTTTCTACTATGAAGATGCCATGGTGAATTACGATACTATGGAGGATTATGGTTTGAAATTTATATTTTTGTTTAATAACACACAGCTAAACCAAGAAATTCGAGAAATGAGCAGGAGTATTTTACCCGCTATTTTTATTATTCTATTTATCATTATACTCATGGGATTTTTCTTCACCCGTGATTTCTCTAAACGTGTCGCACTTTTGGTGAAGAAAATAAAGGTAGCTGAAACAGGAGATTTAACCATACGGGAAACAATAGAGGGCAACGATGAAATTGCCGCCTTAGATCATCAGTTTAATCAGATGCTGATAAAGCTGGAAAGTCTGATTCAAAAAAACTATATTCAGCAGTTAGAGAAAAAAGAAACAGAGTTTCGCAACCTACAGCTTCAGATTAATCCCCATTTTCTTTATAATACGCTGGAGGTCATTAGCTCCATTGCAGCAGTGAATCAATCTTTTGTTATCTGTGAATTGTGTCAAAAATTAGGCGGTATTTTTCGTTACAGCTTGGGAAAAGACTATGGAGAATTTGTACCGGTGATACAGGAAATACAACATACTCAAAATTATGTATTCATTCAAAAAACAAGATTTGTCAATAAATTTGAAGTGTTTTATAATATCAGCAAAGGGCTGGAAAGTAAAAAAATACTTCGATTCATTCTACAGCCGATTGTGGAAAATGCCATTATCCATGGTTTAAGCCGTATGGAGGGAACAGGAGCTTTGGAAATTTCCGTCTGCAAAGAAAACAGAGTTCAGCCGGATGGAGAGATAAAAGAAAATCTTTTGGTTAAGATAGAAGACGACGGAATAGGAATGTCTGCGGAGCGGGTGAAAATTTTAAATGACTATATTAACAGTGAAAACGGCGGCAAAAGTGAAAACAGACAAAGTATAGGCATTCGCAACGTAAATCAAAGGATTAAGTTTGCCTGCGGAGAAGATTATGGTGTGACAGTAGAGAGCATAGAGGGAAAGGGAAGTTGTGTCATGCTTAGACTCCCGATTATTGAGGAAGGGGAAATTTTAAGTGGATAAAACGATTTTGATTGTTGATGATGAAGAATTAATTCGTCGTGGAATCATTGCCAGACTGGAGTATTTACAGCTGAAGCCAAAGATTTTGTATGAGGCAGAAAATGGCTTACAGGCATTGGAGATTATTAAAAAGAATAAAGTGGATATCGTCATTACCGACATCTGTATGCCGGATATGGATGGGCTGGCTTTTATCCAGAAAAGCAAGGAAATTTTACCTGCTTTGCAATACATTATTCTAAGCGGATATGCCGAATTCGCCTATGCGGAGCAAGCAATTCGTTTGGGGGTCAAAGCTTATTTGCTTAAACCCATTGCCGGAGAAGAACTGAAAGAGGCAATTGAAAAAATATTGCTTGATTTGGAAAAGACAGAGAAACAAATTTCTGAACAAGAAAGCCATACAGCGCTGGAGAAAGCAATCTATGATTCTCTAAAAAGCATACAGGGGGATTACTCTCTGCAAGAAAATTTGCGTTTCATTGATAAAAATTTTCCCCTTCAAAACAAGAAGTTGATTTTGGCTTTGTTGGAGATAAACTCTGACTCCCATACAGCAGACCCGTTGTTTCTAAGCCAGCCGGAAATAAAAACGCTTGTAAAAGATAAGTTTACTGCGTTGAAAACCGATATTTCTAAAATAATAGAAAACAACCTAAGCAATCCTCAGCAAATGTTTCTTTTGTTTTCAGGCGACAAGGAAGAAAGCTTGCAAAAAGAAAGTAAGCGTGTTTTAAGACAGCTTTCCGAACAACTGATACAGCAAGGAATTGGTTTTTCAGCGGGAATTAGTGCTGTTCACACAATTCTTTCCGTGGAAATACTGCATGAGGCAAGGGACGCACTGTTGCAAAGAATTATTGACAAAAAGGAGAACTTGTTCTTTTATGATGAAACAAGCCTTTTGCTTACCAATGAAATTCCTGCATCGGAACTCAATCTGTTCCGCCAGTATATTGATAAACGAGATATGCTGAATATAGAGGGATTAATCCAAAATATTTTTTCAGATGAAAACATGAAAGATAAAAATATTCTTTATATTCGCCTGTTATGGGTCAGAATGGTGGGGATTTTATTAAAATCAACTGTACTGACTGAAAATCTTAAGCATGCGGAAGATTTGATGTTAGAGTTGGAAATAATGAATTCATTTTATTCTCTGTCTGAGTTGAGGGCATATTTCTATTCGCTGATTTTAGACAGTATTCATCTGGAAAGAGATTTAGATACCAATGCAAGCAATAAAATGAAATTGGCCGTGAAATATATAAAAGATAATTATAACCAAGATATTGCCATCAATGATCTTGCCGAGAAGTTCAACATGAGCCCTAATTATTTTTCAACGATTTTTAAAAAGGAAACGGGCGAAACAGCGGTTAATTTTATTAAAGATTTGCGTTTGAAAAAGGCTTGTCAATATCTAATTCATTCTGATAAAAGTGTATCCGATATAGCCAAAGAGGTAGGATATGAGGACAGTCAATATTTTTTTAAAGTGTTTAAAAAAGCCATTGGACAAACTCCCTTGCAGTATCGGAAAACAAACAATTAGTAAAACCCCCAAGACAAATTACTAGGGATTGTCTTGGGGGTTGGTTTATTGAACAGTAAGATGAAAAATTAAGATAAGGTGATAACCGGTGCCACACAGACCAGGTTTTCCATGCAAACTTCGCCCAAATAGAGTTTGGGTATGGCAAGAGGAGAAGAAAAATCTTGATAAGAAACCGT
>URPG01000074.1 GCA_900549675.1 uncultured Oscillospiraceae bacterium
CGCCCGGCCGGCGAGCCGAGCACACCGAAATCTACACGGTATGAATTGGGGGAGCGCAGCCAAACATACGTGGCGTCGCCACGTATGCCATTAACAACTGTACCAGAACCCATATCCTTGTATTCATAGGCAGATAAAGGCCAAAAATTCTGGTTTGTTGGATTTACATAATTATATACATTCTGGTTTGGGTAAGACTGTAAATCCATGGACCCACGGGGTACAACATAGGTTCTCTCTTTTGGAGTAAGAACATTATAGGCACTCCTCATTACCGACTGCAGCCTACTGCCATTATAGTTATTGCTACCTGTTCCATCGGTATAGGGATTAAATATGCTCGTGCCAAAGGTATTGCCAGTGTTTCTGTCTGAAAACATTGTCACAGTACCTGCACTCGGTGACCGGAGTGAAGCAGGGGTTCCCCCGCTGCTGTCCCCGATGACCCACCATTGTTTTCCGCCAAATCCAATCTTCGTCTGGTTACGTACATACAGATTGCTCTTAGACGGCTGGATTCCCACGGACGCCGCAGGCTGCACACCCATTGGTGCGCGCAGCCCAGCATTCATACCCGTCACCACCGTATCCGCATTCATAACAATCGGCTTGGAATAAACGGTGGTGTATTCGCCATTGTAATCAGAAAATTGCTGTGTGTCGTCGTTCATCCCAATGATGGGCAGGAGGTATTCAGTTCCGTTCTTTTCGCATGATGAAAGCCCCACCACATACGTACTGGGTTCAAGATTTTCAAATATGTATTCACCGTTGCTGTCTGTTTTTACAATCTTCACAGCCGAAGCTTTGTCATCTGCCAGATACAGGCTAACTTCATAATCTGCAAGAGGTTCTTCCTCTGGCTGCCGGACGCCGTCACCGGCAAATATGCCATTGTCTGCGTCCACCAACACATCCAGCCACAATAAGCCGCTGATGCTGTTGGTATAAACGGGGTTTTCCGGTTCAGAAGGCTCAGATGTGATTTCTTCCTCACCGGTTTCACCCTCTTTGGGTTCTTCGATAGCACCACCTGTTTCTTTTTCACCGGTTTCACCTTCTTTGGGTTCTTCGATAGCACCACCTGTTTCCTTTTCACCGGTTTCACCTTCTTTGGGCTCTTCGATATCCCCACCTGTTTCTTTTTCACCAGTTTCACCCTCTTTGGGTTCCTCGATATCCCCACCGGGTTGTTCTTCCGTCTCTGTGGTCTCTTCCGTATCCTCCGTTGAGGGCGTATCGGATGTATCTTCCTGCACGTCCACAATCTCGCTATTCGTCTCCTGCGCAAAAGCCATCAATGCATTCGACGGCAAGAAATTGAACGTTATGATGAACAGTAACAAAAAGCACAAAAGCCGTTGACAACGACTGCTTGTCCTCACCATATGTTTTGCTTTTACATGTGATCGTTTCATCTCTATCGTATTTCCTTTCCCGTTATATGCATGGGCTTGGCAAGGAGCGTTGCCAGTGTTGCTGATTTCAGCTTCTTCTCTAAGTCGTTTTGTACTTCACTGAAAAAGCAGTGAACAACACAGGAGGTAACGGCACGCCTGCTGCAATATTCATCCGGTTCCAGGCAGCGGTTAATTTTCATCGTTCCTTCAAAAGCGATTAGGATATCAAAAATAGAAATCTCTTCCGGAGGTTTGGAAAGAACGTATCCACCTTTTGAGCCCGTCACCGTATCGGCAAATTGGTTTTCCTTCAACTTCCTGCCTACTTGCAACACATATTTTGCAGGTATCACCAGCCGCTCCGACAGCTCCGTTGAGGGAACTACCCGTTTTTGAGCCGCTAAATCCACCAGTATTCGCATAGCATAGTCCGTTGTCATTTGAAGCTGCATGTCCTGCCTCTTTCCCGTTAAACGTATACTCGAAAAGTAACTTTTGATTATCTTTGTAGATACCGAGTCTTCCAGCATCATATTCCAATAGAAGCTCGAGCTTGTATCCACTATTTTAGTGCGAAATATATTCCAAGTTTTTCCTCTGGTGTGAACGACAGGATTTTTGCGGTAAATGACAGGATTTTGCGGAATGAAAACTGAAAAAGCAGAAAAAGAGTATTTCATGGAGTTTCCTCACGGTGAAATACTCTTTTTAGAATGTGATTTGTATTTAAATGTTACTTTTAGTGGGTAAATGTCGTGGAACAATAACCTTAACCTGAAATGTATTTGTCTCCAGGTCAAATTCCGTCAACAACAATCCGCCTTTATTTTTTGCTATCTCCTTTACAATGGATAACCCCAACCCATGATCTCCACCTTGGTTTTTACGGCTTTTGATCTTTCCGTTTTTCATGAACACCTTTCCATCGAAGGAGTTTATAACATGCAGCATTGCCCAACCGTCCATATTCCGGCAAATGATTTTGATAAACCGATCTTCCGGAGCCACGTTTTTACAGGCGTCCACAGCATTATTGGTCACATTGGTGAAAATACGTAACGCTTCCAATACAGTAAGCTCTGTGTGCCGAGGAACCGCAGCCTCGCAAGAAAGTCGGATACCATGCTCTTTACAGTTGAATTCCAAATCCTGTAGCACGGCATTGAGGTTCGCATTGTCCGAGTATATGCTTTGTTGAGGGGTTAACTCCGCCAGACTTTCATCGGTTTGGCGAATCAGGGTTAAGGCCTGCTCAATCTTCTTTTCTTCAAGCAATGTGGTTAGGTTTCGCATCACAGCAAGATAGTCATGCCGGAGCTTCCGAAAATTTTGTGTGCTTTTGTGGTATGAGTCGTAGTAACGAAGCTGTATTTCCATCTGCTCCTCCATAAACTGATTGCTTAGCTTATAGCACAAAAGACGGGTTTCCTTTATGGAGTGGTAAATAGAAAAGACTAACATAAACAAAATAAAAGCGCTGCCCGCCAATGTCATGCCAGTAAACCACAACGGGTCTGGATTATGGTAACGCCCTTGGTTAAGAAGAATAAAACATGGAATGGCAGCCAGTTCATAGGCAATCACATTTTTCATGGAGCTTGGTTCATGCAAAAATAGGCAAAGCTCTTGATCTGAAATAAAGGTTTTACGCATTACCTGAAAAAATGCAAGCCCAATGACTACCGACACCGCCGTCAAGCCGTAATACGACTCTGCATCCAGGGCAAACCCTGGCAGCGTATCCTGTACAATCCATGCACCAATGGCAGTGGTCATACCCCTAAAGCAGTACAGACTGAGTGTACATACACCTGCTCCGTAAAGGGATTGCCGCCAGGTCAGGGCAGAGGAAAAGCACCCGCCTATGGTCATAGCAATCAACAAGATTGGAAGATGCAGCCATGAAAACCCTGTCAGAGAAACGGCAAAATATGTGCCGGTGATAAGTGCAATTGCCGTCACAACCCTCCAGATGTACTTGTCGTTTGAAGGTAACAGCCAACGATAATATAGCAAGAAAACCAAATAATACAATATGACTGAAAGCCCGGCAATAATATTCACAAATTCAAGCCTCCTTTTGGGATATAAATATGATTTTGAGATATGTAATCGCAAAATTGTTTTTTGACGATTCCCATATAATTTCTTCCGACTGGCAGCTCGGTCTGATCCTTGAGCACTATTTTTTGTGTTCCAAACTTAGCAAGATAAGGAAGATGCACCATATAGGAACGATGAATCCTCATAAAATCTTTAGACGACAGATCTTTCTCCAGCTGCGTCATCGTTCCATAAAAACAAATAGGATTTTTACTGTTTGTGTGGTGCAGCATTATCTCCCGATCCATTACTTCAAAATAGAGAATGTTTCGAAAAGGAATACTTGTCATGGAACTATTGATTTCACAGACAAAAAGATCTTCCTTCCGGCGGACCACCTGCTTCACCGCCCGTAAAAAGACCTGTTCAAATTGCTGGGACGTATACTTACCTTTCAAAAGGTACTGCACCGCCTCCACGTCAAAGGCCTGTCCCATATAATCCGGTGTGCTCGTTAAAAACACAATCTGAGCATACGAGCCAAAATCCCGCAGGGTCTGCGCTGCCGTCATTCCATTGGTTTTCTCCATCAATATATCCATATACAGAATATCCATACGCCGATTAAATTCACACATGTCAAAAAGAAGTGCTTCCGCACTTTTATAGCAAGACAATTGAATTTTCACATGATTCGCGTCGGCGCATCGCACAATCTGATCCGCACACTTTTTCAAGTCCAAAGGATTGTCATCACATAATGCTATTTGAATCATTGATCATCACCTCCTTGGAGCAACTAGCAGACTGAAACATATTTTTTTGTATGCAATGCCCATAAATCTCTTTCACCCCATCGCATTATTATAAAAAATGTATTTCCCGGTATTTTTCCTTCTGGTGTAGATAACATGAATTTTGATGTAGAATACAAAAAACCAATTGCTCAAAAAAGATATAGAAGACATTCATACCCTTTCCTGCATGCTACAATATTATTATGATGTTCAGTCGAAAAAAGTAAAGTGTGCAAAATACACGGCAAACCACAAATGATGAATCTCACGCCGAAAGTTCTTTTTTTCATAAATTGGGCCATCAGCTGTTGTCAACAACAAATTCAATATTGGCGATTACGTAGAAAAGCAGGGAACTGCTGCTCATAAGCGTATATACTTAGGTGCTTGCTCTGAGCCTATCAGCTTGATAGTGCCTCTAACACTATAAGGTTTTTCATAACTGCCAATTTTACTAGACCCCACTGATTGTCATTTTCAGACAGGCATACATTTCTATACGCTCCACGGTTTAGACCCTTACATTTGCAGGTTCGTCAGTGCTTTCACACTATTCTCACCATATACATTTTGTAGACCCCCGGCATCTCTGGGCGACAGCCCTTTTCCCAGATTATCTTATTACGAAATCATTTAAGCACTGTATTAGAAGTGCCCATCCGTCATTCGATAAGTACAGTGGTAATTTTACATACAAATCGCGCATTACCTTACAGGCGATGCGCGATTTGTGAAGTTCATTTATTTCTTTTGATTGTTTTACTTGCCTTAAATCAGTTTTATAATGGCAAGTGTTGCACCACCGCCTTGAAGTTGTATTTCAAACGGCTGGTCGCTGGTATTGGGCGGATCATCCCAAGCGCCCGATGCCGCCAATGCCACTCTAGTTCCTGCCGCAACCTCTGCCACAAAGGTTTTACTGAACAAAAACACAGGTTCATTTACCGGAGGATCCAGCATTGACCCTTCATAAAAAACAGAACCAAACTTTACTCCTACACCCATGGAAATAGTTCCTGGCAGATTGTCATAATCATCTGTGTTCAGTGAGTATGCGAATAGATAAGTTCCGGCCTCTTCAATAGTAAAGCCTGTTCCGTTCGGTATGATGGTTGGGGTTGACTTTGCAACAGTTAACTGAAATTCCACGCTCGCAAGTGATACCTGATAAGACCCGCTTAAGCTATACGCATAAAAGGAAGTAAATGTGGGTAATGACGTATCAGGTAATTCCACTTCAATTCTTGCATTGGTGGGTTCCATCGTAATACTGAGCGTATCCGACTCAAACACAACATTGTCAAGATAACCTACTTCAAGAGGTCCTACTGGTGCTGTATTGCCTAGCAAATTAAACAAAGGTCCGCCGGGATCAAACGAGCCTGTAGGCCCTTGCGGGCCTTCAGGACCGACCAGGCTTTCCAGCCATTCCTGCTCGGTGCCAACAAAGCCTTCTTCCTGTGCTACTTCAAAAGCGCTCGCACCATCGGGGCCAGTCGGACCCATTGGGCCTTGCGGGCCTTCAGGGCCGACCAGACTTTCCAGCCATTCCTGCTCGGTGCCAACAAAGCCTTCTTCTTGCGCTACTTCAAAAGCACTGGCTCCATCGGGACCAGTCGGACCCATCGGGCCTTGCGGGCCTTCAGGGCCGACCAGACTTTCCAGCCATTCCTGCTCGGTGCCAACAAAGCCTTCTTCTTGCGCTACTTCAAAAGCGCTCGCACCATCGGGGCCAGTCGGACCGATCGGGCCTTGAGGACCAGTAGGACCCGGTATACCTTGAGGACCAGTAGCACCTTCAGGGCCAACAGGACCTTGGACACCTTGAGGACCAGTAGGACCAATTGGACCTTGAGGACCTTGGGGACCCATGGGTCCAATCGGACCTTGAGGACCTGCTGGCCCCATGGGTCCAGGAGGACAAGGTGTATCAACAGCTTTACAGCAATAAAATCCTTTATTACAACAGCATTGCCCATAGCAAGCATTGCAGCACCTGCAACGGTAGTTCTCATAATATTGGTTTTTCATAACAATTCTCCATAAAACTAAGTTTTTTCAAATAACTCCAATATATATTATGTTTTTACTAAACAACTGTGATTACATGCCCTTAAATCAAGTTGATCTCCTCCTAATTACGGACATGAGACGGTCCAAGTTAGCAGGCTATAACCATCTTATGTGCTCTCTATATTCATGTGCCTATTTCATAATATCCACATGCACTACTTTTTTCTTATGCATGGCAGGCCAGATGCCATGATTTGCTGCCTTTAACTCATGGCATTTGCTGAGGAAGAGAAAAAACCGCCTATTCTCAATGGAGAACAGACGGTCTATGTATATGGGGTTATGCTAAGTTTCTATGTATTGCAGTTAGTCACTGAAGATATTTTTTCTGCTCAAATGCGATAGGTCTTATTGACAAAAAAGATTAGAATAAAACTATTTACAGATCGAATCGCTGCGCCTTCACACAACACTATTAACACCAACGAAGAATCAGATTGTATTTTTACTTACTTTATCCGCATTTAAATGCTTTAAAAGCCAAAATAATCCCTCGTTGACATCCAGAAGCAGAAAAGCGGGTGAATATATCAGTTTCACGTATTCCTTGTTGTTTGCAGCATTGACATTTAGCTCCATCGGTTTATATGTTTATTAAAATATGTGATCCCAACGTAAGGTGTTGCGGCGAAGCAAATGTTCCATCGCTAGATTAACAGTGGCAATCGCTTGATTGCAGTCCTCTTTCTTTCGATTTTGAAGTGCCACGCCAAGCAGTTTCATTTCCTGACTGACTTCCTGCAAATTGTCATGGGTCAGCAGCATTCCCTAAAAGGTTTCTCGCTGTGACCACAGTGGCTGCTGCGTTTATTGTAAAGCTGCATTGCCTGTTCGGGATAATCAAAGATGCTTCTATCTCTTGTGTTTTATCGAAAATCCATACTACGTCACTTTTTAATGTAAAAGATAAACATCTGTATAACCAATATTCATTGAGAATGAAACAAAAACTGGCGATTTCACAAGCCATTATGGAAAAACCCAACTTCATTTTACTAGATGAACCCACAAACAGCTTAGATGAAGAATCGGTAGAGGCTGTTCGTGTTCTTTTGCAGGAAGAACACGAACGAGGAGCTTTGCTTGCCAGTCATAACAAGGACGACCTGCGTATTCTTGTTAACGACATATTCATCATTGAAGAGGGCAGAATCAATCATGAAAAATCTATCCTTTAAAAGAAATCACCTCTTGAAATATGATGATACCATTATTATCTATGGTACTATATCCACAGATTCGGACCTCACATATGTACCTAAAGTTTTTGATGAAAAAACAGGTGATTATATCGTGAATAAACGTCTGCTGTATTCACAAGATTTTGATGCTGAACAGTTGTTTTCAATTTCTGATTTGGTGGTCAAGGTGACCGCTACAAGCGAAAAAGACTTGAAATTTGAGGCGTTTTTAGCAACTGTCAAAGTAAACAAAGTCTATAAGGGGGACAACCCCCTTGTCAATGCCATAATTTTTTGTAAGTAACAGCCATTACTCTATTCTTTTCTCTTGAACTAAGAGTAAGTGTGAATGTACCTTATAATTATATCATAAATCGCAGTACAATCAAAAAAGTACATTCAAAAAAATCTTTGAAAAATCAAAAATAGTTTCGTTTTATCTTTTAGTGGTCGGTTCTTGTTATTTGTACCAGATAGAAACCCTTCGGTGAATAAAGGGATCATTGCAAGACAATAGAATGTCCTACGTCAATTAAGGGGAATCTGTAATCCAGCCACGGCTTTTAAAGAAATCCTGAGCAATGTTAATAAACACGTTCATTTGGGGAGTAACCCATTTATTTTTATGATACAGAAGCTGGCTCCACATCCGGAGCGCAGGCATATCGGTTTGAATTTGAGATAACGATCCCTCTTTCATGGACTCCTGCACTGCATACATAGGCATAAAGGACACCCCCACCCCTTTTTTCAGCAGGTGGAGAATGGCTTCCGTGTCACCGATTTCCATAACAGGCTTAATGGTCAAATCTTTTTCTGATAGGATTCTTTCCAGCTCATAACGGTAGCTTGCCCCCATTTCTGTCAGCAGAAACGGTTCCTTTATTAAATCCGGCAAGCTGATTTTTTTTTGATGGACGAGGGGATTTTCGCTTGAGGTAACAAATACAATATCCTCTTGCCGTTGTATGGGCCTTATCCATTCCAAACCATAAACCTTATGCTCCAAGGTAAAAAAAAGATCAATGTCATTGCTTTTAATCATATCCATCAGGCTTTTTAGACTGCCTGTAACAACAACGGTTTCCACCTTGGGACAGGCATGATAAAATTCTAACAGAAGGTCCGGTAATACCGCAGTGGCAATGGAATTCACACTTCCAATGCGCAGCCTGCCTTCCGGAACGCTAGCAGAAGAGGCAAAAGAAGCGGCCGCATTGGTTACCCGCATGATTTCATTTGCATGATAGATAAAGGCCTCCCCGTGGGGCGTTAGATTTACATTTTTGCCAATCCTCTCAAACAGCTTC
>URPG01000075.1 GCA_900549675.1 uncultured Oscillospiraceae bacterium
TGTTATTTCAAAAACTTTTCCAATCCTACAGAAAGCTGAAAAACCTTAATTTTTGAGTTTCCTAGCTTCAAATCAGTGCGGTTAGAATACTTACGGTAATCTTTTATGTAACCTTTGTTTTTAAGTTTACTCAAAATCTCGGATAGAGTTCTTCTCTTAATATTTAAGTCCTCCATGAGTTCCTCGGTCGTCAATCCTCCCGGGTTATCCATTAAGAGAAGGATAATATCGCCCTCTGTTCCTTTGAAATTGCGTCGTGTCCAATGAATAAACGCTCTTACGTCTAAATTCGACTTTGTTATTTTTACTTTCATTATGTTTTTTCCTTTCATAAAAAAAGCAGCTGCTATAAAATCATAGCTGCTGCATAAATATATTTTCACTTTTCATTGCAATGAATTTCAGCAATTTTGAAGTTTTTGAGTCTGTGCGAGTAATAGGTCTCTTTCTTTCTCTGTACTCCTAAGACGCTTGTTGAACATTGATTTTACCTCATAAAATGTTGTTGTGTATTTCTTGATAATAATTCTAAAAGATAGTTATCAATTCTACAAGGCAGGTTGATATTTTTAACATATTTCAGATCGCTTTTTAAAACATTTAAATCTTCCAGACAGCGTTCCTTAGATATACTCCTACTGTGTCTAAAAGCCATAAAATACGGAGAGTAAGATAATATCCTTTTTTCAAAAGGAACATTGCACAAACGAATTTTGCCATTTAGTAGGTCAGTCATAATTTTTTGCATTTCTTCATATACTTCTGTCCTTTCTATGCTTACCGAAATATGAGGCGGATATTTTTTATTAACATCCAATAAATCACTTAAACGGTCAATTTCTATTTTTCGTTCTTCTATTTCTTTCTCCAATAATTCAATTTTTTGTCTGTACTTACTAAAGTAAAAATATTTGACGCAAATGGCATACAAAATGGAAACAAGTAAAACGGAAATTCCTATCTGCAGATAAATCATTCTAAACCCTCCTTACTTCCGGATTCATCAACTTTTTTAGAAGATTCTGAAAGCAAATCCTGTAAAACGGACCGTAATTCTGTAATTGGCATATTTGCTTCTTTGGCCAGATTCTTGATATCAAAAACAGCTAGTTCCTCAATTTCTTGTTCTAGCTTTTTGATTTTTTGCTGCTCACTTTCAATTTTTTCTTTTTTCTTTTCAATGGATTGCTTAATTTTTTTAATAGATTCACGTTTTGCTTGAATTTTTTCAGTATTGGTCATTGTGATAGCCCCTTCCTTTGTGTTCTGCCTTGTATAACAGCATATTCGTTTTCAATTTTGTCTACAATGTTCTGAGCAAACTGGACTTTTTGCACTCGCTCTTGGATGACATTCATTTTTAAATTAATCTCTTCAACAGATTGATGTTGATATGTAACAAGATTAATTACTTTTTCCGGATCAACTGTTGTATTGACTTTAATCTTTTTTAACTGATTTAAAACAAATTCATGTTTTTCCAATTCCGTTTTATGCTCTTTGTAATAAAAAGCTTTTTTCAAAAGAGTGCAATTTTCATATTCCTGCCAAACTGGTAAAGTATCGTGATAGGCTAAAAGATACTTAGCAGCTTGCGTATACTCTTGGTTTTTCTTATTCATTTCTTTGACTTGAATTTGAGCATGGTCTAGACTTTCAGCTAGCTTTTCTTTGCGAATATCAAAATCATCGTATTTATTAATTTTTTCTTGGCGAATAATCAAGAGAGTTTCAGCAAGCTGTTTTGTTTCGGCCAACAAAGTGCGTCTGGATTTTTTCTGAATTAAATCCGCATACGTTAACGATTTTTCCTGCAAAGTTTTTTCATTATCTGTAATATTTTTTACGGAATCGCCTTTTACAAAACGCTCCGGTTGTTTTATTCTTTCTAAGATCTTTTCTTTTGAATAATCTTCCGGCAAATTTAACCCACGCATAAAACGCTTGCCCTCTGAGTGTTTAAAAGATAAATGCTTTCCTTCTTTGATTTCTACCCCAGCTGCCAAAACAAAACTTTTAAATTCTTTATAATCTGAAGACTGTCTAACAGCTTCATCAAGAATTGTAATCAATTTTTGGCCTAACGTATCTTTGGGCTGCCATTTCTTATTTTCTTTTACTGCTTTTCTCTTTCCATAAAGAACAGAAAGATTGTTTTCTTCACAAAGCCTGTCACTTATCTCCCATAATTTCTTGACCGTTTCATAAGGTTTTGATTCAAATTTCTTTAAATTGTAATAAGACGTAGCATTGAAAATAATATGATTGTGAATATGATTCTTGTCAATGTGTGTGGCAATCACATATTCATGTTTGCCGTCAAGAAATTCATCGGCCCATTGTTTTCCAATAGCGTGAGCCTGCTCCGGTGTTAAATCATCCTCCGGAGAAAAACTTTGTATCATGTGATAGGCTTTTATATTTGCACCACCTACTTTTGAATAATCCCCTCGAACGTTTTTGGCAAGTGCATAAGTAAAATCAAATTCCATAGAAGCTGATTCCGGGTCAACATTAAACCCCGACACCAACAAACTTCCATCTGTTTTTTCGGGATTCATGATATAGGCTAAGGATTTTCCTGTTGTTCTCTTTATCTGTTTAATTTTTGTTGTGGCCATTATTTTATTTCTTCCGCTTCTGTTAAATATACTCTCCCATTTCTCGTCTTTGAGAAAAACAGCTTCCATCTGGTTTTATCTTTCACCTCAGCAAAGTTTACACTTTCTGTTCTAGGACCATAAATATCCGGATTTATTTTGCTCCTCCAAAGATAAACACAAAACTTTCTGCCTTTCTCCGTTTGAAAAAAACAACCAAGATTCATATATTTGCCCCAAGCTCTGAAATCAAGAACAGCTGTAACTTCTCCTGTGTCTTCCATGAATCTATATTGACCTATGCCTGCCTTTTCACGTTCCTCTTTTGTGGTAAGAACATTAAAATGATTCATCTTCTTTTTCTCCTTTTGTCTTATAAAATTTTTCTTCATTAACTAAATCCGAAATAATCAGTGCAATTTGTGTTTTTACTTTTTTGTAAGACTCTGCAATATCTTTTACATCGTCCTCATAGATACTTTGGGTCATATTGGCACGTTTGGCAATCATATTAAGATTCTGAGCAATTCGACCTAGTTCCCTTGCTGTCTGCTTAAGATAATCAAAGTTTCTAACAATGAGGTAACCGTCGCAGAGCATTTTTCGGGCATAAAGCGAAAAATTATGAACCCCCACTTTTTGCATATTGGATTTTAGTATCCGATTTTCTTCTGCCGAGAGAAAAACTTTTTTCTCAATTTGCCTTGTTCGATTCTTTCTGCCTTGCATAAAAACCACCTCACCTTTTTAGGATTAAAAAAGGGTATGGGGCTTTGCCCCATAAACCCCAGTAGGAGGGTGCCACCCTCCTACACTACCAACGAGCATTGTAAGTGTTCCCACACTTACGTAAAACTGAAAAAATTTCATCTCTGAAATTTTTCACTTTTTCTCTTTTTGGTGACTTCGTCCCCAAACCCCTACATAATAAAATCATAAAAACACAATTTTGTGTTCGGATAGAAAAGAGATTTTTTAAATTTCAGATAATTGCTTGTTTTACATATAACAAAAATAAGTTGTTGTTCCAAGAATAGGGTCAAAGTATGTGCTGTGAATTTCTCCTTGTACAAATTGGCTCTGTCCCACGACTCCTTTAGGAAGCGTACTTCCTTTTTCAAGAATATATTTTGCATTTGCAATGGACTTTGCACTTGGTTCTTTATAAATACTTCCGTTGGACACACATTCATACTGTCCCTTTTGAAAAATTACATCTTTAATACTATCGGGATATCTTGAATCCTGTGTACGATTCAAAACTACACTGCCAACATCTTGTTGGAAAGTATCTTTTAGCCATTCACTGCCTGCTTCTGCATTGATTACTCTTGATAACCAATACAAATCTTCTTCTGTGTATTTTCCGTAACTGGCAGGATAGAGTGGAGTAGCATACCCAAGAATGGTAACATCTGTTAAAGAATATGTATTTTGCCGTACTTCATCTCCAGAGTTTCCTTCCACTGTATAGACATAATTTTCATCTGAACTTTCTACAATTCCAATATGGTCTGAACCGTAGTCTCCTGGTGTCCAAAGAAAATAAATCAAATCTCCTGGCTTCGGTTTATATCCGGATTCTCTAGCTTGCCATAGTCCTCTGCTTTTCCAGCTTTCCACTCCGGCCGAACAACTGCTATGTTTAAAAATTATATCATCGTTTAAATAACCCGCTTGGTCCGCCACCCATGAAACAAAAATGGCACACCATTCCACTCGACCTCCAAAGCCATACCATGACCAATAGGGTTGTCCTCCGATTTGCCCTAACTGCGTTAACGCAATTTCTACCATGGCCATGTTTCCATTTGTATTGCGTTTTATCCCCGAAATCCCACTTATGAAAATATACGGACACATCTCCTTTCCCTTTTTGTAGTAATCAATATGTAAAATATCACCGGAAGTCTTACCGAGAATATCTTTTCGATTAATTTCTTCGCCTACTTGAACAGAAGGGACCATGTTTATATAGACAATTTCTTTATCCTTGCGAGAAACAGTCACATAGTGTTGGCCAACATCTGTTACGGTACCTTTTATACCGGATAAAATCTTTTTCCCTTTTTGGGTCACAATATTGATCCCTTTATTTTCAATTATGCCGTCTTTAAAATTATAGCCGTATCTGTCAGCAAGCTGAAAACTTTCTTTATCAAAGGGACTTCCAATCTCCTTTTTTGAAGTAAATACACCTGACTCGTTTAGAAGCCGATAGGTGTCATATTCGCCTTTTTTAAAAATCATACTTTGGTTTAATTGAACCCAAGAATCAAAAACTTTGGTTTGAATGGAGATATCTTTTACTGTTTTTTCTTCAATCTCTTCCTCTCCATCCTCATTCACTCCAAGAGATTGTTTTTTACTATAAATATTAATTGTGTAAGAATACAATTTTTTATGAATCTCTCGAATTTCTTCTTTAACATTTGTGCCGCCGAAAATCCCATAAATAAATTTATCAAAAGCATAGTCTTGATACTTAGAGTCCAAATAAGCGATAAAACTGTCTGCATTTGTCTGAGCCTCAAAAGAAGTTCGGCTAATTTCATTTCCATTCAAATAATAATGATAAATCTCGGCTCCCGTATTTTCCAAACGAACGGCTTCCGTAAATTCAGCATCTAATTTTGTAATATACTTATAGACTTTTGTTAATTCCACGTCATCACTTTTCAAGGAAAATTGAGGGATAACAGAAGCTATCACTGCGATACAAACGATAACAATAAGCAGGACCGCAATAACAGGAAAAAAAGCTGTTACCAAAGAAACAATTGCTTTGCCTATGGCAGCAACAAGCCTTGCTATAAATTTGGTAATTGTCCAAGTAGCTTTGGCTGTTGTTTTGGCGGCCCTTATAGCCCGTCTTGCTCGTAATACAGCATCTCTTGTTTTGGTAACAGCCTGTACACCTGCGTCATCACTGCCCTTGAAATTTTTAAGTCCTGAAACAATATTCTTTCGAATTAAACCTTTTACCGTATGTTTCCTTTTGATTGTGTGAATACTTTTTTGATTTACAGACTGCACAGACTTGGTAGCGTTGGGTTTTACTTGTTTAGTATTCTGTTTATCTACTACGGACTGTTTTTTATTTAATACAGAAACATTCATATCAGAATGATTTAAAGAAGATTTTGGATCTGTCAATGACTTTGAACGTCTTACTCCTGGGATTTTCTCAGCTATCAAGCCTGGTTCTTGTATCTGATTTCTTTCTTTTAAAATTTGACGAAAACCATATATGTTTTTTACGGCTCTAACGGCCTGTGTTTCCACAAGCTTTTCACTTCTGTCAGCTGTATCATCACCTTTTTTATTTTGATAAGTTTCCCAAGCAATTTCGCCGAGCATTCCTTTTGTACTTCTTACTATTCGAGAAGCTTTACTTTTATCTGTAGGATATCGCACAGCACCTGCAAACTTTCCTTTTCTAGAAACAGGACTAGGTGATTTTTTTACACGATATGTTTTTCCCCTGTGAGAAGATTTCAGCAAAGCAGGGCTCTTTTGTACTCTTACGCTTTTAGTTGCATGGTTTTCCCGACTATGAGAAAAAGAACCACGGGAACGGACTTTTTCCCCGTGGTTCTTCAAAGATTCTGTTCTTATAATTTCGTCCACAAAATCACCTCTTACGAAGATTTTCGATAGTCAAAAATATCTTCCACCTTTGTCGTCATCATTTTGTAAAGCTCCGTATTTTTGGGGAAATCATCTTCAAACGGAACAATTGCCTTATGAGCAAACAACAGGCCATGACCACTTTTTACATTATCGATATAGCGCATTTGTTCATTGGAAATATTTAAAATCTTAGCAAGTTCCATTCTGTCATGATAAGACTGCTTCATGAGCAAAACAAAACCACTGTTAGACAGCATTCTTCTTGACACATCTGACAAAATCAGAGTTTCTACATTCTGTGTAATGCCGGTTGGAATCGCACCCCATTTTCTTGCTCTTGACCAAACATCGAAATAATATTTTTCCGCCAACTCATTTTCTGTGATAAGCTGATACTCATCTGTGTAAAACCATGTACGAATTCCCTTTTCATAGTTATCGGTAATCCTGTTCCAAATTTGGTCTAAAACAATCATCATTCCCATGGTTTTTAGCGAATTGCCGAGGTCTTTTAAATCATATACAATCAATCTTTTATTCGTATTAACATTGGTGGGCTGAGCAAAAGTAGACAGCGAACCGGTAATATACACTTCCAACGCTAACGCCAGCTGCTGTGCTTCGGGTATTTTTGCTTCTAATAAATTCTTATAAAAATCTTTTAGCGTGGGCATAGGATTCTTGTTAGGGTTTGCAAAATATTTACCATAGGTAATATTGCAGATACGGTCAAGCAAAGAACGTTCTATCGGTGAAATACCGCCTAATATTGTTGTTAAAAGAGATAGGACAAACTCTGATTTCAACATCAAAGGATTTCCTTTTCCGGAGTAATTCATGCTAATGTCCATTGGATTGATATGATGAGGAGAGCCGGCGCTAATGTTAATGATTTCCCCGCCAAAGTTCTCCGCTAAGGGCGTAAACTCTCGTTCTGGATCAATAATAATTACTTCATCTGTGGAAGAAGACAATAAGACACTAACAATTTCTCGTTTGGCAGCAAAAGATTTACCAGAACCGGACGGTCCTAAAATAAAGCCTGTGGGGGCTGCTAAATCTCGACGGTCATAATAAATCATATTTCTGGATATTTTATTCAGTCCATAATAGTTGCCCCCTGGTTGAAACAGCTCCTGAGAAGTAAACGGAATCATAATGGCCACACTGGCGGTAATCATTGTTCTTTTTACATCAATGCATTTTAAACCGAGAGGCAGGCTTGTATTTAAAGCTTCAGCCTGACAAAAATCCAAGTCAGCAAAGCCGCTGCCGTTTGCTTTTGTTTTAGCGGCAGCTTTAATTTGAAAAACATTTTCGGCCAATGCTTCCTCATCATCTGCAAAAGTATTTACAACTAAGGCAACCTTTAGCATTCTTTGGTCTTTCTTCTCAAGCGATTCTTTCAGTTTCAATGCTTGATCCAAACTGTCAGTAAGTTCGTGAGATATCAAGTCCATATCGTATCCGGATTTAATTGCTTTCTTCTGTTCATCTATCTTTTGCTGTTCCATAAACGCAATCTGTGTTTTCACATGATCCAATGCTTCCATTTGGTCAATCGACAAGATATGAAGGGAAATATTAAGGTCTATGGGTAAATCAGATATAGCTGAGATCAGAGTGTCAGTCATTTCCGAGGGATAATCTCGTAGAAAAATGGTCTGTCCGTATTTATTTCCAAATCGATAGGAAGTAGAAGATTCTGAAAAATCAAAGCTCGGCGGACAAATATAGTCCTTAGTCGTAAGATTGCTGTACAGCAAATCACTGTATTTAAAGGAAAAATCATCCTCAGGACGAAGAAGTGCATGAAGAACTTTCAAACGCTCAATACCCGTCATAGGATTACTGGAACAGCCTATATCGCTTAAAAAATCCACAATATTGGCTTCATGTTTAGAGAGTAAAGCAACGGCGCCTTTGTAAGAATTTGCTAACACGCTGATTGTCAAATACTTTTCATGCAGCATTCCGTTTTCGCCCTGCAAAGCTTTCTCACAAAACATATTGTTCATTTCCTTGCGATATTTGTCCAATCGATCTTCCTGCAGAGGTATCAGCATTTCTTTTTCAAACAGTTTTTTATCTACCCTGCGATTTACGACATTGATTTGCAGGAAAACAGAAGGGTCAATATAATTAATCAAACGGCAATATTTTGCGAAAATATCCTCTTTATCTTCAATACGAGAGGATTGATAATTAATATCCGCAAATCGAATACTTTTGCTGTATAAACCGTCAACAACCTCACAAATTCCATTTTCAAACATACGCTTGTAACGTATCGTTTTTTGAACATTTGACGGAACACGCTCAAAGTTGAGTTTTCGATTGATTTCTTTTAATTTCTTTTCGGAGCTCTTTTCTAGATTTTTTAATCTCTGCTTTTGCTCTTTTGATATTTGCTCGGCGGTCTTTTTTGGAGAAACC
>URPG01000076.1 GCA_900549675.1 uncultured Oscillospiraceae bacterium
ACCTCGGTGTTTTATGAGTTGGGATTATTGCCGGCAAAAGAATACAAAGAAATTTTAGAAAAACAGGATAAAGGCGAAGAGGTTACCATTGAAGATCATAAATGGACCTATGAAGAGCTGAGAGAGCAAATTTTCTATTTAGTACCGGCTTCTGCTTATTATCAAGAGAATGAAAAAGGCTTGTTTGAAAACATATCTTCTGATAAAACAAAAATGGAGGATTTAGTAAAGCAGAGTGTACCTTTAAAAATATCGGGCGTAGCACGGATTAATGAAGATGCTAAATACACGTTTTCCGGTTACATTGGTTATACTAAAGCGTTGAGCAACCATATTATTGAATATGCGGATAACAGTGCCGTTATTAAAGCACAGGAAGAATCACCGGATGTCAATGTGCTGAACGGAATGACTTTTAAACCAAAGGATGAACAGGCAAAAATTGACGATATCATTGAATACCTTAAAAATTTAAGTGTATCGGATAAAGCGAAAGTGGCAAAAGAGATATTTGGAGCCATGTATGTTGAAAATCCCGAAATGGCACAGCAAATGCTTTCGCAAGATGAGTCAGAGCTTGCTGCATTGTTGGATAATTTCTTACAAGATCCCGACGACAAAATTTTACTCAATCTCTATGATGCGTACATTTCTCCCGGAAGTTACGAAGAGAATATGAAAGCTTTCGGAAAAGTCAGCCTTGATAAACCAGTTTCCATTAATATATATGCAGACCGGTTTGAAGATAAGGACGGTATTTCCAAGAGTATTGAAAACTACAACCAAAGTGTCAGTGAAGACGATAAAATTGTTTATACCGATATGGTTCAATTATTAATGTCTTCCATTACAACAATTGTCAATGTCATTTCTTATGTTTTAATTGCTTTTGTGGCAGTATCACTAATTGTATCTTCCATTATGATTGGCATTATTACGTTTATTTCTGTTTTGGAACGCACGAAAGAAATCGGCGTTCTGCGTGCTATGGGTGCTTCCAAACGCAACATTTCTCAAGTGTTCAATGCTGAAACTTTCATCGTTGGTTTTCTTTCGGGACTTATGGGTGTGGGTATTACGCTGTTATTGTTAATTCCTGGAAATGCTATTTTATCAGCCTTACTGCAAGATGCCACGGTCAAGGCTTCCTTGCCGATAATCAGTGCGGTAATTTTGGTATTACTCAGCATGGGATTGACCCTGATAGCAGGATTGATTCCGTCCAGAAAAGCGGCGAAAAAAGACCCTGTCATTGCTCTTAGAAGCGAATAAAAATCAACAAATAAAATAACGATAATCATAAAAAGCAACACTGCAAAATAAACAGTGTTGCTTTTTTTATTCTTCAAATTTATTTTCTCAGCGAATTGCTCTTTAGTAATCATGATATGGCTACTTGTCATTCAAAATGAAGTCTGATTTCTTGTATTGGCTAAAAAATATTTATCAATTTTTAGCCACAATGCTTTGTTTCATTTGTCTGATGAAAGCACCGACAACGGTATCAGATGTTGTTCCGTGTTGTTCAATAAGAGAAACAATAGCCGAGCCCACAATAGCACCGTCAGAAATTTCAGCCATTTTTGCCGCTTGTTCAGGTGTGGAAATTCCAAAACCAACAGCGCAGGGAATATCGGTATTTTTACGGATGAGTGATACCATAGCGGGAATATCAGAAGAAATATTGTTTCTGATACCGGTAACACCTAAACTGGATACGATATAAATAAATCCCTCGGCTTCCTGAGCAATTTTAATAATTCGTTTTTCAGAGGTAGGAGCAATTAACGAAATAAAACAGATATTATACTGCTGGCAGTATGATTGAAATTCTGATTTTTCTTCAAAGGGAACATCCGGCAGGATTAGACCGTCAATGCCGCTGTCTTGGCAGGCTTTCATGAATTTTTCGATGCCATAAGAAAACACGACATTAGCATAGGTCATAAAAACCAACGGAACTTCAATTTCTGTTTTCAACTGCTGAACCATGGCAAAAATTTTATCAGTGGTAACACCATTTTTTAAAGCACGAAGATTGGCTGATTGTATCACAGGACCTTCTGCGGTTGGGTCCGAAAAGGGAATCCCCAGTTCGATTACATCGGCTCCGTTTTGAGCGGCAGCACGAATAATACGGGCAGTGGTTGCAAGGTCAGGGTCACCGCAGGTGATGAATGGAATAAAGGCTTTTCCGTTTTGAAAAGCAGACGCAATTTTATTCATAGATTTCTTCTCCTCTATATCTGGCAATGGCGGCACAGTCTTTATCACCACGGCCTGAAATTACCACAACAATACGGCTGTCTTTACTCATTTGCGGGGCGGCTTTGATTGCGTAGGCCACTGCATGAGCAGATTCAATGGCAGGGATAATGCCCTCGGTTTTGGCGAGATATTCAAAAGCTTCTACGGCTTCTTCATCCGTAATGGCCACATATTCGGCTCTGCCGATGTCGTGCAGGTGAGCATGTTCAGGTCCTACACCGGGATAATCAAGTCCTGCCGAAATGGAATAAACCGGTGCGATTTGCCCGTATTCATCTTGGCAGAAGTAGGATTTCATACCATGGAAAATTCCGATTTTTCCGGTGTTGATTGTGGCGGCAGTTTCAAAGGTATCAATTCCCCGGCCTGCTGCTTCACAGCCGATTAAGCGAACGCTTTTGTCCTCGATAAAATGATAAAAGCTGCCAATGGCATTGGAACCGCCCCCGACACAGGCAATCACAGCGTCAGGCAAAGTACCTTCTTTCTTGTGGAATTGCTCTTTGATTTCTTTGGAGATAACTGCTTGAAAATCTCTTACAATCATGGGGAAGGGATGAGGCCCCATGACAGAGCCTAAACAATAATGTGTGTCGTCGATGCGGCGGGTCCATTCACGCATGGCTTCGGAAACCGCATCTTTAAGTGTGGCAGTACCTGCGGTGACCGAGATAACCTCTGCGCCCAAAAGTTTCATGCGATATACATTTAAGGCCTGCCGCTTGATGTCTTCTTCTCCCATAAAGATGATACACTCCATGTTCATGAGTGCGGCGGCAGTGGCGGTTGCCACACCGTGCTGACCTGCTCCGGTTTCCGCAATTAGGCGGGTTTTGCCCATCTTTTTTGCTAAAAGTGCCTGCCCTAAAACATTGTTAATTTTATGGGCACCGGTATGATTCAAGTCTTCTCTTTTTAAGTATATTTTAGCGCCGCCCAAATCTTGGCTCATTTTTTTTGCAAAGTAAAGCCTGGATGGACGACCGGCATAGTCATTCAGCAAGGCAGTGAGTTCATGGCAAAAATCAGGGTCGTTCTTAAAGTGTTCATAAGATTCTTCTAATTCAAGAATGGCGCTCATGAGCGTTTCGGGAATATATTGACCGCCATGGATACCAAATCTTCCTTTTATAGTCATTGTTTTATCTCCTTTATTGCTTTTATCTGATTCATAATAGCCTGCATTTTATTAAAATCCTTTACACCATTTGTTTCTATGCCGGAACTGAGGTCAACGGCAAAGGGAGAAAGAATCTCCAAAGCTTTTGGGATATTCTGTTCATTTAATCCACCTGCCAAAAAATAAGGACGCTGAAAATCATGCAGTAAATTCCAGTCAAAACGTATGCCCGTACCGCCTGACCCATTATCAAGCAAAATGTAGTCTGCTGGTGATGTTTCGGCTAAAAGCAGGTCTTTTTTATCTTGTATTGAAAAAGCCTTCAAAACAGGTTTTTTGGTTTGCCTCTTTAATTCATGAATATAATCTTTATTTTCCAAACCATGCAGTTGTGCCATATCAATTGTGCCATTTTTGAGCAGTGCAAGGATGTGTTCAATTGGTTCATTCTGAAATACGCCAACAGCAAGGATAGACGGGGCAAGTTCTTTCTTGAGAGAAACGGCTGTTTGAGGCGAAATATAGCGGCGGCTTTTCGGTGCGAACATAAAACCAATGTAATCCGGCAGAAGAGCGTTGACGAAGGTAATGTCTGTTTTTCTTGTGAGGCCGCAGAATTTAATTTTTACTTTGTTCATTTTTCAACTCCTTCAGTTTGGCGGTTTTATCGGCGGCATTCATAAGTGCTTCACCGATTAAAACAGCATTCGCACCACACCTGCGTACTGCGGCAATATCCTCTGCGGTACGGATTCCGCTTTCTGAAACGAATAAGATTTCAGGCGGTACTAAGTCACGCAGATGAGCACTGTGGTTGACGTCTACAGAAAAATCTTTAAGATTGCGGTTGTTAATGCCAATGATTCTTGCCCCTGCCCGCAGTGCGGATTTCACTTCTGTTTCGTCATGTGCTTCTACAAGAGCGGAAAGCCCGAGCGTATCGCAGATCTCGATATATTGTTTTAATGTTTCTGTTTCACTGAGGGAGCAGATGAGCAAAACTGCTTTTGCACCCAATAATTTTGCCTCATAAATCATGTAAGGATCTACGGTGAAATCTTTTCGCAGGCAAGGGAGGGAAACGCTTTTGACAATTTCCTGTAAATAATGGTCGGCACCTAAGAACCATTTTGGTTCGGTAAGAACAGAAATACAATCGGCACCTGCTTGCTCATATTCTTTGGCAATTTGGAGGTAAGGAAAATCAGGTGAAATCACTCCTTTGGAGGGAGAGGCTTTTTTACACTCACAGATAAAAGAGAGCGTTGGCGCTTGCAAAGCTTTTTCAAAAGCAAAATCCCCTTTGGGGAGGGATAAGGCTAAAGATTTAATGTCTTCCAAAGAAATTTTCTCTTCGGCGATTTTGATACGGCAACGAGCAAAATCGGCAATTTCAGTCAATACATTTTTCATAAATTCTCCTATTGATTGCTGTATGCAATGAGTTCCTCCAATTTTTTGATAGCCTTGCCAGTGTCAATAAGAGAGGCCGCCAACGCAACACCGTTTGCCAAGCTGTCTGCTTTTTTACCGATATAGAGAGAGGCACCTGCATTGAGCAAAACGACTTCTCTCTTAGCACTATTTTCTTTTCCACTTAAGATGTTTCTCACAATTTCAGCATTTTCTTGTGGGGTGCCACCTTGTAAATCGGATTTTACACATCGTGACAGTCCGAATTGTTCCGGTGTAATTTCATACTGCGTAAGATTTCCGTTATCAAATTCGCAGATAGTGGTGGGAGCGCTCAGAGAAATTTCGTCCAGTTTGTCTTGACCATACACCACCATACCTCGTTTGACGCCAAGATTAATAAGAACTTGTGCAATCGGCAGGACAAGGCTTTCATCGTATACCCCCAACAATTGCATGGCGGGGTGGGCAGGATTGGCAAGCGGCCCTAAAATATTAAAAACAGTTCTAAAACCCAGTTCACGGCGGATTTCTCCGACATACTTCATGGAAGAATGATATTTTTGAGCAAATAAAAAGCAGATTCCCACTTCATTTAAAAGCTGAATGCATTTCTGCGGTTCCAGTGAAATTTGAACGCCAAGCGCTTCCAAACAATCTGCTGTTCCGCAGTTGGAGGAGGCGGCTCGGTTGCCGTGTTTGGCAACTTTAATTCCGCCTGCCGCTGCTACAAAAGCAGAGGTAGTGGAAACATTAAAACTCTTAGCGCCGTCCCCGCCGGTACCCACAATGTCAAAAAGTGCCATGTCATTTTCTATCGTGAGTGCATGGTC
The DNA here is from genome assembly GCA_900549675.1 of uncultured Oscillospiraceae bacterium. Classification (GTDB taxonomy): domain Bacteria; phylum Bacillota; class Clostridia; order Oscillospirales; family Acutalibacteraceae; genus Scatolibacter. The sequence goes on from URPG01000076.1 coordinate 5,635, forward strand.
ACGCATGGCAGCGGCACAACCGGTAATTTCTGCAATGGTTTCTGCCTTGGTACTCTTGGTGGAAAGAGCGGCTAAAAAAGCGGCATTTTGAATAGGGGAGGTCAAACCGCTCATAATTTCATGCATAACCTGATAGGCTTCTTCATAGCTTAGGTCTTGCTTGTCGACAATTTTGATAATTGCTTCTTTAATCAATTTTTTCGCCTGCTTTCGTAAGTTTTAAAAAGTTTTTCATGATTTGTTTGCCCTGAGGGGTCATGATAGACTCGGGGTGAAATTGTACACCGTAAAGAGGATATTCTTTGTGCTGAACCGCCATGATTTCTCCTCTGGCAGTGGCGGCTGTAATTTTAAAACAATTGGGCAAGGTTTCATTTTGTACAATTAAGGAATGATAGCGGGCAACCAGAAATTCAGAGGAGCAGTTTTCAAAAATCTCACTGGCTTCATGCTGTGCGATTTTGGATTGTTTACCGTGCATGAGGCGGCCGGCATAGGTGACAACACCGCCATAAGCGGCACAGATTGCTTGGTGTCCTAAACAAACCCCTAAGGTGGGAATCCTTTGGCTGAGAGTGGTGGCCACTTGCATGGACACGCCCGCCTTTTCGGGTCTTCCGGGTCCGGGTGACAACAAAATATAGTCAGGAGAAAGCTGTTCAATTTGCGCAAGCGTCAATTCATCGTTGCGTATGACTTTAATATCGGGACAGATACTTCCTGCCTGCTGATAGAGGTTGTAAGTAAAACTGTCGTAGTTATCAATCAGCAAAATCATTTTCATTCCTCCCTGCTTGTTCTAAAGCGTGAATCATCGCAGCGGCTTTATTCATACATTCCTCAAACTCCTTCTCGGCGATGGAGTCTGCGACAATACCGGCACCGCTTCGGACAAAAACTTTTCCGTTTTTGCGGTACGCAATGCGAATGGCGATACAAGTATCCATGTTGCCCGAAAAATCGATATAACCAATTGCTCCGCCGTAAATCCCTCGTTTGTTGTTCTCAAGCTCGGCAATCAATTGACAGGCACGTATTTTAGGAGCACCTGAAAGTGTACCCGCCGGCAAAACCGCACCGATAGCGTCAAGCGCATCATAGTGTTCGTCGATTTCTCCGCATACCGTAGAGCCGATGTGCATAACGTGAGAATAACGTTCTATGCTGTGATATTTTTGAACCTTCACTGTGCCGAATTTACTGATTTTTCCCAAATCATTTCGTCCTAAATCGACAAGCATATTGTGTTCGGCAAGTTCTTTTTGGTCGGCGAGCAATTCTTTTTCAAGGGTAAGGTCCTCTTCCTCTGTTTTTCCGCGCGGACGGGTACCCGCCAACGGGAAGGTGTGTAAAACACCGTTTTCCAGCTTTACAAGTGTTTCGGGTGAAGCACCGGCGACCTCGACATCCGTGCCTGAAAGGTAGAACATGTAAGGAGAGGGATTGATGGTTCGCAAAACCCGATAAGTATCGAAAAGGCTGCCTGAAAAAGGAGCGGATAAGCGGTTGGAGAGTACAATTTGAAAAATATCACCCTCGTGAATATGATTTTTGGCCTTTTCCACCATGGCACAGAATTGTTCTTTTTCAAAAAGAGGGGTAATGACACCTTGCAGTGTTCCGCTTGTGTGAACTGTCTTTTTCCCATTTTGCAGGAGGAAAGAAATTTCTTTTAAATCTTGGCGTGCTTTTTCGTATGAGGCAGGAAAGCTGTCTAAAGGCATATTGATGATGAGAATTATTTTTTGCCGGTAGTGGTCAAAGGCGATAACTTTATCGAAAAGCATTAGGTCAATATCTTTGAAATTTTCGTTGTCCTCCATGGTAAATTGTGTGGTCGGCTCTTGGTAATGAATGTAATCATAAGAAAAATACCCGACTAAACCGCCTGTAAACGGAGGGAGGTGCTCAAAGCGGGGACTTTTGTAGGACGAAAGCAGTTCACGAATTTCTTTGGCAGGATTGTCGGTGGTAAATTGCCGATTGCCAATTTTTATCTTGCCGTTGGTACAGGTGATTTCCAGTTTCGGATTAAACCCAAGAAAGGTATATCGTCCCCACCTTTCTTTTTTTTCGGCTGATTCCAGTAAATAACAATGACCGGATACTTCTTTGAGGATTCGTAAAGCCTCAATGGGTGTGCAGATATCCGAAAGGATTTCGCAGCTCAGCGGAATTACTTTGTAAATGCTGTCTTGCACCATTTTTTCAATATACTTTAGGCTCGGTGAAATTTGCATGGTTGTACCTCCAATAAAAAAATCCTTTAGCATTTCTGCCAAAGGATGAAAAAAGTCCTTGACAGAAATAAAATCTGTCAAGGACGAATAAATGCAATTATCCGCGATACCACCTTGATTTACAGCCTATTATGGACTGTACACTCAGCAGGGTACAAACATACCCCCGGCAACTCACGTATGCCCTCACGTTGCAGAGTACTTTGCATAAAGATATGCATTTGACTGCACCCTCAGCGGTCCATTTGATAACCTGTTTTTCATCCGATTCTCAGCATCTCGGATTCTCTGTGGAAGCATAATTATCGTTATCTCCGCCTCAACGGTTTGTTTAGTTAAATATAAAGCGTTCTTTTCTATTTGTCAAGACTTTTGTTGAAAAAAATTAAAAAAATAATAGGGATAGATGAAAAATTATTCGTCAACCAAGCGGTAGCCAACTCCGATTTCTGTCATAATATAGCGAGGTTTTGAAGGGTTTCTCTCAATTTTTCTTCTCAAGCCTGCCATTAATTTGCGCAGTGCCTGTGTATCGTTGCCATAGTTGATTCCATAAACCTCTTTTAAAATATTTTGCGTCGTCAGTACTTTTCCGATATTGCGAAACAGAAGAGAAAGTAAACTGTATTCTAAAGGTGTGAGATGAATTTGCTCATTTTCCAAATAAACCAAGTGTTTTTCAAAGTCTATTTTAAGCTGGTCTATTGAGCGGGCAGAAATTTCAG
>URPG01000077.1 GCA_900549675.1 uncultured Oscillospiraceae bacterium
GTTGATTTTAATTTCTTTGCACAAATCTTAACCTACTAAACAATTTAGGAGCGAACCGTACATGAATGATGTTTTTATTGAAAGAATGGTTAAAAAACGTACCGACGGCAAAGATATTGCTATTTTGATTCTCATTTTGCTGGGCATTTTTGTTTTAGGATTTATCTGCCTTATTTATATGCCCAGTATCTTATTCTTCGTAATTGTCGGAGGAAGCTATGGCGGGTACAAGCTGATTTCTTTACGGAATCTCGAATTTGAATACAGCCTGACCAACGGATATCTTGCCGTTGATAAAATTATGAACCGTGCTTCCCGAAAACGCTTGACTGCTTTCGAATGTAAAGACATTGAAGATATGGGCGAATATGAAAAGAATAAAGCCAGACTGGAAAATCGCCAAGTACAAACCAAACTGTTTGTTTCGGAATACAGTGACGGACGCGGTGCCTGGTATGTAATTGTCAACACCAAAAAAACGGGCAAAACACTTTTGGTATTTAACCCCGATGAAGATTTATTAGAGGCAATTAAAAAATTTATGCCCACCCACCTTCGTTTTGAGTTGTTTGGCCGAGGACGATAATCTACATCCCTTTATCGCATTTTAAAGCAGAATATCACAGAAAAAAGCACAGAACATTCTGTGCTTTTTTCTATACTCTTTTAAACAGCTCCTTTTAATAAGGGCGAAACCTTTTTGTAAATTAAGAAGGTTAAGATAACATTCATAAATCCTTTAACCACTGTAAATGGCAGATTAAACATCAGTAACGCCTGCCATAATGAATCAACGTTTGGATTAATCAGTTGATAAGCCTGCATAATCTTTTCCATCGTCATCATTTGAGCATAAATAGGATACACAATGTAATAATTGATGAAGAGGCTGGCTCCTCCCATTACAAGACTTCCCATTAAAGCACCAAGGATGGCAGATTTCAGGTTTTTACCCCGCTGATAAATAAAACCTGCTACACCCACAAACACAGCGCCCATTAAAAAATTGGCAATCGAACCTACGCCAAAGCTGGTACTAAACAATAAATTTACAATATTCTTAATTAAACAAACTGCAATCCCCGAAACCGGTCCAAAAGCAAATGCTGCTATTAACGCAGGTAATTCAGAAAAATCCATTTTGATAAAGGATGGTATAATTGGTATGCTGAATTCCAAAAACATTAATACAGTTGCAACTGCCCCTAAAACAGCAATAACAGTCAATTTTCTTACATTCATTTTCTTACGTGTTCTTTCCATGACAAAAACTCCTTCTCACAATGATTATAATTTACAATCAATCGGTCAGAGCGAATTAAAAATCCCCCGAACAGGCGCAAAAAACCTAATCGGGGGATTTTCTCTGTCTATGCTCTTCTATCATCCGGACTTATCTTTGTTTCCACAAAGAATCACCGTCGGTATCGGAATTTCACCGATTCAGCCTAAAAAGGGTCGCAGACTATCACTGCCGGTAAGGAATTGCACCTTGCCCCGAAGAATTGTTATTCATATTATATGCTGATAAATTTAAAAAGTCAACCAGCATTAATCGTCTTCATTATTTACTGTGTTTACTTACAAACTCTTTTAATTTTTCAAAACTTTGCGCACTGATGACATGCTCAAGCCGACAAGCATCATCAGCGGCTGTTTGCGGATCAACGCCAATTTGCGTTAAAAACTTAGATAAAAATTTATGTCTTTCATAAGTTCTTTCAGCAATCACGCGGCCAGACTCTGTCAGTGTAATGTATCCATCTGAATCCATGAGAATATAACCATTTTCACGTAATTTTTTCATCGCCACACTTACACTGGGTTTTGTGAATTCCATTTCGGTAGCGATATCGATAGAACGCACATCGGGTTTTGTTTCACTGAGCATTAGAATGGTTTCCAAATAATTTTCTGCTGATTCTTGAATCTTCATGTCCTGCCTCCTTGCCTTTAAATTTATTTTATTGTAACACAAATATAAAACACTTTCAAGGCGTATCCTATATTCGCTGCACAAAACAAATTTGATTCTTATTTTTATTTAACTCGAATAAGTAAAACTCCTGTACCGCCGGGTACAGGAGCTGAATATCCTTCACTCTCTATTATGCTCTCTTTTTAGCTTTTTTATGAATCTGCATGGCACTATAAAGAGGAGCGGCAATCATCAAGCTTGAGTAAGCGCCTGCCACAACACCAATCATCATGGGGAAAGCAAAGCCTGCTACTGAATCCAGATTGTTGGCAACTGCCACCAGATAAGTCACCAGTAAAGCCGCAAAGGTAGCCACAGATGTCATAAGCGAACGCCCAAAAGTCTGGCTTAAACTTAGATTGGAAATATAAGTAATATCTGATTTTGGCATTAGGCGTCTGTTCTCACGAATACGGTCAAAAATAACAATCGTATCGTTGAGTGAATAACCCAAAATCGTTAGAATAACTGCCATAAAGTTATCATTAATCGGCATACGGAAGAGTACAAAGATAAAATAGGTGATTAATACATCATGCAAAAGCGCAATAATAGCTGTGCCACCGGCTGTTAATCCACCAATTTTCTTGAAACGGAGTCCAATATAAATCAACAGGAATATTACGGTTATAGCCAGACAAGCCAAACATTTTTGCAGGAATTTAGAACCCATGGTCGGGTCTACAGAACTCGACTGAACGAGTTCAATCTCCTGTTCTGCGTATTGCTTCTGCAATCCTGCGGTAATATTTTTTTGTTCTTCTACATCAATCGTTTGTTGTCCTGAAAAAGAAATAGTTATAAACTTTTTACCGGTGTCTTCCTCCGCCATAGACTCATTGATTACGACAGTGGAATCTTTTCCGCTGACTTCAGAAATGGTATCTTCAATGTCTTCCGGCTTAATATCCTCACCTGAAACAGAATACTGCAGCACTGCGCCTCCGGAAAACTGTGTATCCAGTTTTGTGCCAAAAGCCACATTGGCTGCAATTCCAACCACGATTAAAATAACTGAAACTGCAATGAAATATTTCTTATGCTTGTAAAAATCAAAATAGAATGATTTTGCATTGTCCTTGGGTGCACCATAAAGCCACTTCTTTCTAAACGCTTTGAAAGCAGACAGCGAACGCACCATGGCTCTGGAGGCCCATACACCCATGATAAAGTTTCCGATGGTCCCTAAAAATAAGGTATAACCAAAAGCATAAATGGCTCCTGTGGTAGATTGTCCAAACAGCAAAGAAAGAATATTGCTGGGACCAAACACGCCAATGAGCATTAAAGAAACAATAATCACCGTAATATTGCCGTCAAAAATCGCCCAAAAGCTTTCGCTTGAGCCCTTTTGAATGGCACTGTCCAGTGACTTTCCGTTCTTTAGTTCTTCACGGATGCGGCTTGCGGTGATAATGTTGGCATCCACACCCATGCCAATCGAGAGGATAATACCGGCAATACCGGGCAAAGTCATGGTAAAGCTGTTGAACATGGGGAAATATCCTGAAACAATTGCCAATGAAAAAGCAACTTGTCCTGCCAAGCTAATAACCGCCACAAAACCGGGCAAACGATAAAACACAAGCATTAAAACAGCAATGACAGCAAAAGCAATAATACCGGCAAATGCCATGGCATTCAGTGCTCTTGAGCCCAATGTAGGGGTAATAGCGCTGAAATCAGTTACCTCTAAAGCAAAGGGCAAGGCACCCGCTTGTATCTTGGAGGCCAGTGCAGAAGCTTCAGAAGACGTAAAGTTACCGCTGATGGTACATTCTCCATCGGTAATAGCAGACTCTACTGTGGGATAAGAAATCATGGTATCGTCCATCCAAATGGAAATCACTTTACCTTTTAATCTCTCTGTTGCCTCGGCAAACTTTTCTTTACCGGATTCTGAAAGCTGCAAAGATACCAAATATTTGTACTGGCCTGTCGAAGAATCCTGTACCATCCCCGGTTCAGCCTTGACGACATCAGAGCCCTCCAAGATTATCTTTTCAGCCGTTGTTCCTTTTGGTGTCTTATAAACCGGTGCTCCATCGGCAGCATATTCTGTTTTTTCATATTCCATGCCCTCACGGAAGGTTAAAAGAGCCGTAGCCGAAAGCTCATTAATAGCATCTTCCGCATTAAAATTACTCTCTTCGCTCTTCCATGGAAAACGCACGATAATGCGATTGTTCGTGGAGTCTTTATATAACTCATAATCAGTGATATTTGAGCTAACCATTCGAGTTTCAATAATCGCTTTTGCAGCATTTAACTGATTATCATCCGCTTTCACACCGTCGGCAGGACTAAAAGTGGCTTCTACACCACCGCGAATATCAATGCCCCAGCGGATATCACCGGCACCTTTCAGATACGTTTTTTTGAAATCTCCGTTTTGACCATGAATCCCAAAAAGAGAAGTGTATGTAAAGAAAACGGTCAAAATGGCTACGACAAAAAATACATATTTTTTTGCCTTTTTCAAAATAGATTCCCCCTGTGAATGATTATTTCCTAACAAGAAAATTTAACACATATTCAGTGCCCTACCTATAATAAACTGTTATAGGTAAAATCCGAATACATAAAACAGGGCAGTTTTCACTACCCCGTTATCCATTTCAACTGTATTTGCCCGTGCTTATTCAGCCGTATTGTCATCAGCGCTTTCTGTGTTGTAAACAACTGAAGTTGCAGGAGCATTTGCTGCCTCGGCCTCTTCTTTGGCTTTTGCATCTTCTAACAAAGCACGCATAGAAAGGGAAACCCTATGATGATCAAAATCAATATCTGTGATTTTGACAGTTACTTTATCACCAACAGATAAAACATCCTGCGGTTTTTCGATTCTGCGGTCTGCAATTTGAGAAATATGAATCAAACCGTCGATACCGGGAATTACATTGGCAAAAGCGCCAAAATCGGTTAGACCAACAACGGTTGCTTCACAAACTGTACCGACAGGATATTCTTTTTCGAGTTTTTCCCAAGGATTTTGAGAAGGATCTTTATAGCCAAGAGAAATCTTGCCGTTCTCTCTGTCCAGTCCCTTTACATAAACTTCTACGGTATCGCCGATAGCAAGTACATCGCTGGGATGTTTTACACGGTTCCATGAAAGTTCAGAGATGTGAACCATTCCATCTACGCCGCCCAAATCAATGAAAGCACCGAAATTGGTAAAGGATTTCACTTTTCCCGTAAAATGCTGACCCTCTTCGATTTCTGCCCAGAATTTTTCTTGTGCTGCCTTTCTGGCCTCTTTCAAAACGGAACGGATAGAACCAACCGCACGGCGGCGGCCTCTGTTCACTTCAATAATACGGAATTGAACCTCTTTATTCTTCAGTTCATTCAGGTCTTCCCCTCTTGAACCAGTTGCCTGAGAAGCAGGCACAAAAATGCGCATATTACGGCTCAGCACAATAATGCCGCCTTTGACGACTTCAATGACTTTACCGGTCAAAATTTCTTGGCTTTCCAAGGCAGCCTCAATTTCGTCCCAGCCCTTCATTGCATCAACACGTTTTTTAGAAAGCATGATTGTGCCTTCTTGATCATTGGTTTTCATGATAAGCAGATCAAGCTCATCGCCCATCTTAACAACATCTTCGGGTCTAACGTTGGGATCTTGAGAAAGCTCATTTGCAGGTACAAATCCGGCTTGTTTTCTGCCCACATCGACATATACTTCGGTCGGCGTAATTCCGACAACGATGCCACGCACCTTTTCATCTGTATTTAAGCTTTTAAGAGATTCCTCAAGCATCTCCTCAAAGTTTTGTTCTGTCATTTGATTCATGTCCGACATGGTAACAAGTACCTCCTTTATAATGCTTGCAGGCGTCGATGCCCCTGCTGTTATCCCGATTTTTAGACCTTCCTCAAGCTTTGGCAGTTCCTCTGGTGTTTCCACCAGATATGATTTTGTGTTTTCACTGCATATGGCAAAGAGTTTTGCTGTATTGGAGCTTTCACGCCCGCCAACGATGATCATCACATCGGAATTTTCAGATAATTTTTTTGCTTCTGCTTGTCTAAGAACAGTTGCATTACATATTGTATCAAAAACCTCATGATTTGTACATAGTTTTTTGAGAGTTTTTAAACAATTCTTCCATTCAAGCGTGTTAAACGTTGTTTGGGCTGCTGCAAAAATTGGTTTTTCTGTCAAATCAAGTCGATTTTTCAATAATTTTTCTAATTCTTCATTATTTTTAATGACATAATGTGGACCTGTACAGTGCCCAATAATCCCCTTCACTTCCGGATGATTTTCATCTCCGAAAAAAAGAAGTATTTTCTCTTCTTTTCCGGCTCTGGCAGCCAGTTTATGAATTTTTTTAACAAATGGACAAGTGGCATCAGAGCATTCAAGCGATAATTCTTCTGCCTTATCTGTTACACTTTTCCCCACACCATGAGAACGAATCACCAAAACATAATCTTGGGGAACCTCCTCAGGCTTTGTGACGATGATAACGCCCTTTTGTTCCAAATCCTGTACAATCTGAGGATTGTGAATAATCGGCCCCAGTGTCGCCACTTTTTTTCCTTGTTCTAACAAAGTATACACCATGCCGACTGCACGGTCAACTCCATAACAGAACCCCGCGGTTTCCGCTAATGTTACCATTGATTTACCTCACCGTTTGTTATTCATTTCTCGACTTTTCCTTCTTTACCGGCTGAGAATTACCCAAACCAAGCTCTCGTTTTGTGTATTAAACGTAAAGGTCACGTAAAATTTTTTATTATTATCGTAATACGTATAAGCTTTTATATTTTGTTCTCGGTCAAACCAATAATCATTATGATTTTCACCCAACAAATTGACAATTTTTTGTGGGGTTAAATTCTCATTTTCACCTTGCACCGAAACAATCGAAGTCTTATTTTCAAGATTGTTCGACACAATTATTTTCTGAATTTCTTGATTTTCATCGGTTTTCAGCTGTATTTCTTCAAACCGATAAACACCGGCTTCTTCTTTAAACGAATCTTCAGGCAAAGATGTGTACTGCGTTAAATCTACCGTATGAATGGAATCGCCCAAACTGACTCCCTCAACCTCCACCGATGACAAATCTGTAGAAGGCAGTTTTTCACGTTTTACCGTCTGACCACTGTCATACGTGGTTAACAGCAGGCACAAGGCAATCATGACGAAAAAACATATTGCTGTGCTTTTAACGTTATATTTCTTCTCCATGATATGCAAACTATCAGCCTTTCTCATGCATTTTCAATGCCTCTTCCCGCAGAATGCGGATTTGTTCCATAACGGTTCGGCTGGCATTGCGCAAAGAAAGTCCTGTCGCATCAGGCATGCCCAATTCTTCAAAAGAAATTGGTTTTCCCACATTGATAATCACCTTACTGAAAATCTTTGGCTTTTTGCCGCCCTTACCCACAATCGCCATCGGGACAACTGTGGATTTGGTTTCATACGCCAACAAGGTGACACCGGGTTTAGGTTTTAAAAGTTCACCGGTTTTAGAGCGTGTTCCCTCGATAAAAATACCGACTACACCCTCCTGTTTCAAAATGTCAATTCCTCTTTTAATCGCCGAAGCTCCACCGGAACGCTCCACCGGAAAAGCCCCTAAACCGCTGATAATCCAAGATAGAAATTTATTTTTAAAAAGTTCTTTTTTGGCCATAAACCAGACCTGCTGCTTTTGCACCATGCCCATAAAAAGAGGATCTGCGTTAGAAGTGTGATTGCTGCACAGCAGCAATCTTTGATTCTGCGGTATATTTTCTTTTCCATAAATTTTATAACGGTACAATAGCTTGAAAATCGGGGGAACTACGGCTTGTGCCACCCGGTACAATCCCGTTTTTTTCATTGATAAACCTCCTTTACCCCTTCTGCTTTCTGGCATTTTGTATGACAGATAAAATCTTTTGCACTGTCTCCTTTTTGGTAGAATGAGAAGAATCAATCAAAATGGAATCCTCAGAGGGTTTCAGCGGTGCTATCTCCCGATTGGCGTCACGCTCGTCACGCTCTCGAATATCACTAAGAACAATGGGGAAATCCGGTTTCATGCCGGCAGCCTCCATCTGCGCCACACGGCGTCCGGCCCGTTCTTCCGCTGAGGCGGTTAAGAAAATTTTTACATCGGCATGGGGCAACACCACCGTTCCGATATCACGGCCATCCATAATGACATCATGCTTTTCTGCCATTTGGCGTTGAATTCCCAATAAGAATTCTCTTACAGCCGGCACAGCCGCCGCTACAGAGGCCGCCTTTGTCACCTCGGGAGAACGCAGCTGCTCGGTTACATCTCTATCCCCTAAAAACATCCTTTGTTCAGCATTCATTCTTTTCAATTGAACTCGTACCTGCGGCAAAAAAGCTTTAATTGCTGCTTCATCCAGCAAATCTATTTTCTGCTCCAATAGGGCAAATGCCACGGTACGATAAATCGCCCCTGTATCCACATAAATAAACCCAAGCTTTTTGGCAACGGCACGGGCAACTGAACTTTTTCCGGCTCCTGACGGTCCGTCTATGGCTACTGCAAACATTTT
>URPG01000078.1 GCA_900549675.1 uncultured Oscillospiraceae bacterium
CAGCCTGTATACAGACGAGAGCCATACGCCAAGGTTGATGGATGCCCCGGATTTCCCCGAATCCTATTATCCCACAGCTTCTAACATGGCGCTGGGGCTTGAAGAAATTGAGATGCGGGATGACGTGAACTGGACTTATCTCAGCCCTTCCGCTGATTTTGACGCAAAGGGTGAGCGAACCGGAAAATACCGGTTTGGTGCCGAAGTTGTCCTGTTCAATGCAAAGGGTGACAGCTATATCAGCTACGCAGATTATGCTATAGTAATGCTTGATGAAGCGGAACAGGGTAACCAGATAAAGAAAAGATTTACTGTAGTTTCAGAGTAAACGTATAAAAATGAATATCAGGAGATTTTCATATGATCGATTATTCAGTAATCTTAAAGCAGCAGCCAGTGGGTATTTTTGCAACACAGGATGGCGACACTGTAAAACCCGTGTATTCCAGTATTTCGATTTTAATGGATCAGATAACAAGGTTTATTTTGCTACCAGCAATAAAAAGTCGGTATACGCTCAGATGCAGCGGAATGCCAATGTTTCCTTCTGCACCTATACCGAAAATTATGATCCCGTTTTATCCGTGAATGGCAAAGCGATATTTGTGAACGATCCGGCACTGAAAGAGCGTGCTTTTGAGGCAGACCCGTCTATGACATCTACCATACACCGAAAAACTCCGAATTTGAAGTGTTGTATCTTGTCATTGAAGAAGTAGAAGCATTCAGCTTTGAAACAGGACCAATCAAATTTAAGGTGTAATATCATTGATATTGGTTTTCACAAAAAATGTTGACACTATAACTTGAATGTGATACAATGCTCCATGTTCATCGGAGGACTATCTGTGCTAATGAGAAGCAGCACGGATTCAACGCCGGACAAGATGACTAACTTTGTTAGTTTCTTGTCCGGCGTTTTTTTGTTGCTCTTGAACAATTTAAAACAAAGGAAGGAAAACCATATGAAATTGATGTTTCGTTTTATTAAACCGCACTGGAAATTATGCGTGATTACCATGTTGATGCTGATTATAGATGTTACCGGTGGCTTGTACATACCGACACTGGCGGCTGAAATGATGAATCAGGGCGTTTCTGGCAGTTCTTTTGAGGTACTGCTCGATACGGGTGTGAAAATGGCGATTGGCTCCCTGGTTGCCGGATTGTGTGCTGTTATCGGCGGTTATGCATGTGCAACACTTACCGCAAGAATTGGTAAGGACATGAGGGTTGCTCTGTATGAAAAATCGCTGAAGCTTTCCGTTTATGATTTCCGCCAATTCGGTACAGCCTCTATTACAACACGTACCGTTTCAGACATTACCAATATTCAGACCGCCTTCATCAGCTTTATGCAGATGGTTGTGCCGGTTCCTGTTATTTGTGTGATTGCTCTGGTACTTTCATTCCGGTTGGACACCCAAATCGGTATCGTACTGCTGATTGCCGTGATCGTTATTTTGACATTGGCCTATTTCATTATCAAAAGCGCTTCTCCGCTGTTTAAAAGCCTGCAAAAGCTGCTGGATTCCATGAGTACTGTTTTACTGGAAAACATCACAGGCGTTCGTGTGATCCGGGCATTCAACAATGAAAGCAGAGAACAGGAAAGGCTAAATGTCTCCTTTGCAAACTATGCCAATACCTCTATTAAAGCAAACCGCAAGTTTGCAAACCTGGATGGCCTGTCGTTTTTCTGCATTAATTTTGTCATTATTACTGTGTTCTGGCTCAGTGGAGGGAGAATTGCCGCAGGACATTTTCAGATCGGAGATATTACTGCTGTCATCGAGTACGCCTATCTCGTTTTGTTCTTTATTATGATGGCACAAATGGTTATTTTAACGCTGCCGCATGCATTGGAGTGCTGCAGCCGTATACAGAAGGTTCTAGACTATGCTCCGGAAATTTCAGATTCTGCTACACCATTGTCCCTTGACACCACGCACAGTCGGAGTGAAGTGCTCGTATTCCAAAATGTTTCTTTTCAATTCGCTGATGCGGAGGAAGCTACGTTAAGAAATTTGAGCTTTACATGCCGCCGCGGTGAAACAACAGCGATCATAGGCGGAACCGGCAGCGGAAAATCCACCATAGCTGCTATGATTCTGCGGTTTCATGACGTAACAGAGGGAGCAATTTTCCTCAACGACCGTGATATTCGCCAGATGAGCCAAGAGGATTTACGCAATCACTTAGTCTATGTGCAGCAGAAAGCGATGCTTTTTTCAGGAACTATTGCAGAAAACCTTAGTTACAGCAACGCCAATGCAACAGAGGAAGAACTGATGCACGCCGCCGATGTGGCGCAGATTGGTGATTTTATCCGTTCCCTGCCGGATGGGTTAAGCTCTTTTGTCGCTCAGGGAGGAACGAACTTTTCGGGTGGTCAAAGGCAGCGTCTTTCCATTGCACGCGCACTGGTGAAAAGGCCGGAGGTTTATCTCTTCGATGACAGCTTCTCCGCCTTGGACTTTAAAACCGATGCTGCTTTGCGTCAGGCTCTGACACCGGAAACAAAAGGCGCAGCCGTACTGATTATTGCACAGCGCGTCAGTTCCATTCGCCATACACAGCAGATCATTGTACTGGACGAAGGAAAAGTAGCCGGTATTGGAACCCATGACCAGCTGATGAAAAATTGCCCTGTTTACATTGAAATCTATGAATCTCAGACCAAGGAGGTGCAGGAAGCATGAACAGAAACCAGAACAAAAACAAGCCTGAGGGCTTGTACCGTTCAGATAAAGTAACGTTGACGAAAGACACTGGAAGCACACTGCTTCGCCTTGCACGGAGGCTAAAGGGACAGTGTGTCCGCCTTTCCATTATTATGGCTTCCATCGTAATCTATACCGTTCTGGCTGTTTGGACACCGCTCTATAGCGCAAAGGTTGTTGATATGCTGTGGAGCAGTATTCAAACGGCCAAGGCACAGGGGGTTCCATTTGCCATCACTTGGAACAATATGGGGCCGCACTGACCCGCCTATCCCTTCAGTACGTGGGAATATGGCTTTTTTACTACCTGCAGTCCTACTTGATGGCTGTTGTTGCAGAAACCCTCATATTAACCCTCCGCAAACAAATCAGCCGCAAGCTGAATCATTTGCCGTTGTGGTTTTATGATCAAAACAAAGCGGGCGAAATTTTAAGCCGGGTAACCAGCGACCTGGATAAAGTATCCGAAACCCTGCAGACTGGTCTTTTAAAGCTGATTGTTGCCATTGGCACTGTAATTGGATCGCTGGTTGCCATGTTGTATTTCAGTGTTCCGTTGACCTGTATTTTCCTTGCAAGCGTTATTCTCAGCCTGCTAGTCACCAAGGCAGTAGCAAAGCAAAACCTGAAGTGCGCCTCACTCCGGCAGGAATCCATCGGTGAGCTTACGGGTATCGTGGAGGAGTATTATACCGGAAGAAACGTAATCAAAGCCTATAACCATGAAAAGGAGAGCTTGGAGCAGGTTGCTTTCTCCGCGGAAAAAAACCGTATTGTATCTCAAAAAGCGGACTTCCTGACCCACTGCGTCAACCCTATCATCCGCTTGCTGACCCGACTATCTCATGTTGCCATCACTGTGATTGCAGGCAAGGCCATAATCAATGGAACCATGTCCGTAGGTGTCGTGCAGGCATTCTTTCAATACGTGAATCAGACCGCCGAACCTTTGACAGAAGGCGCTTTTATGATCAATTCTCTCCAGTCTGCACTGGCGTCCGTCGAGCGTACCTTTGACTTTTTGGACAGTCCGGAGGAACGTCTGGACCCCGTGAATCCTGCAGTGCTGGAACACGCAAACGGATCGGTTGCTTTTACACATGTCAGCTTTGGCTACGAGGCAAACCAGTCATTAATGAAGGATATTAGCTTCGCTGCACAGCCGGGGCAAAAGATTGCTATTGTGGGGAGTACCGGTGCAGGCAAAACCACCCTTGTGAATCTGCTTATGCGGTTTTATGAGGTGAATGACGGTAAAATCGAGGTGGACGGTGTTGTTGCCGCCGAAATGACGCGCCGTGATCTGCGCCGGAACTTTGGCATGGTATTGCAGGATACCTGGCTGTTTGGCGGCACAATTGCGGAAAACATTGCTTACGGCAAGCCGGAGGCGACCAGAGAAGAAATTGTTGCTGCAGCAAAAACGGCGAAGATTGATCACCTAATTCGTACCATGTCCAATGGGTATGACACGGTTCTCGACAATGATGCAGCCAATCTGTCGATTGGACAAAGGCAGCTTCTGACCATTGCCCGTGTGTTCTTATGTGATCCCCCCATCCTGATTTTGGATGAAGCTACCTCCAGCGTTGATACGCGGACAGAGATGGAGATTGGCAAGGCAATGAAGAAACTGATGCAGGGGCGTACCAGCTTTGTCATCGCACACCGGCTTTCCACGATTCGAGATGCGGATAACATCTTATATATGGAAAACGGCAACGTCATTGAGCAAGGAGATCATCACGAGCTGTTAAGGCAAGAGGGCGCGTATGCAAAGCTCTATTACAGCCAGTTTACTTAAATCTAAGTGCAAGAATGTGATAAAAGTTGCACCTGTGTAGGCTCATTTATCCGTATGGAAAATTTCTTGCTTCAATAAAAAACAGCACATTTCATTTTATATGAAGGGCAAACCAACCGAAAAGCGGGGGTGCAAAGCCACAGGGTTTAAAGCGTTCCCTAACGTTATGATAGCCTGGCGGCCAAGAAGAACCGCAAGGGTCTGAGGGCAGACCCTTATATTATTTGCTTAAGCGCAAAATAACCACCGGCTGTGCCGGTGAGGATAAAAAACTTTAGATACAAGAAAACCTCCTTTTGCTAAAATAAATGCAGGTTCGCCAACCGCAAAAAAGCAAAAGGAGGTTTTGTCGCATGAACGACATACAAAGTTTATCACATTACAAGTGGCGATGCCAATATCATATTGTGTTTGCCCCGAAATACCGTAGAAAAGAGATATATGGGAAGAACAAGGCGGACATAGGACAAATATTATGCAAATTGTGCGAACAGAAGGGCGTAGAGATTATAGAGGCGGAAGCCTGTCCGGATCACATCCACATGTTGGTAAGTATTCCGCCAGGTCTAAGCATAGCGCAGTTCATAGGGCATTTGAAAGGGAAGAGCAGCTTAATGATTTTCGACAGACATGCGAATTTGAAGTACAAATATGTAAATTAGCATTTTTGGCGTAGAGGATACTATGTGGATACGGTAGGACGTAATAAGAAAGCAATTGAGGAATACATCAAAAACCAATTGCAAGAGGATATTGCAGCAGATCAAATATCCCTCAAGGAGTACCTTGACCGGTTTACGGGTAGTAAGAATATCAAGGCATAAAAACAGGCCGCTTTAGCGACGGCCTGTAAATGAAATACGGTTGGCGGACTTATTCTTCGCCCCTTGAGGGGCTTTGCCTGTAATATGCCCTTTTAGGGCTTGTGCAAACCACGCGTTCAACGCGTGGTTTTGATTTGGGTGCAAATTGCACAAGCTGTCTTTGAAGTATGGACAAACATTGAATTTCAGGTGGACAAGTAGATGCAAAATTGAGATGCACCCATGTCCGTAAAATCACACGATTCCAACGAAATGCTAAAGCAATTCGTTTACAAGCATAGGTGCATTTCAGAAATAGACAAGCAAAAAGCCACCTACGACAAGGTGGCTTTTTGTATCTGTTCACTTCAGTCTGCAGTTGCTCGAAATAAAACTTCATCGAATTCTATCAGCAATTTTTCCCTGGTGCGTAGTGTATCAATAAATTATAGGACTTTATCTCGCCGTACCACTCGCAATTGTTTTTTGTTTTCGCATTCAGAAAACTGATTTTTGATTGCTTTATACCGACTGCTAAGTTCGGAATAATGCTTCATATATTCTTGCTGGTCTTGTAATTGCCGAGTGTTATCGTAAACCATTAGTTCTAACTGTGCGTAAATTCCAGATAGTCGTTCATTTAAGATTTGGATTTCATTATCAAACTCTTTCGTATCAGCAACATATCAATTAGCGGTTGAAGCGCAGAAATGTACGGTTCTCGGTCGTCTAAAATCTGATTTATTGCTTGCACAAAAACCTGTTGTAAGGCGATTGCGTCAACATGAGGTGTTGCACAAGGCTGAGTCCCACGCTCTTTATATTTGCCGTTGCATTGCCAAACCGTGCGCTTGTATTTGCTTGTGGAGTTCCATGTTTTTGAACCATATAGTGTGCCACATTCACCGCAGAACATTTTGTCAGCAAAGCAACTGCTACTGCGTTTGTTGTTGTGTTTGCGATTTTTGGCAATCTTTACTTGAACCATTTCAAATATTTCTGGCGGCACAATCGCTGGATGAGAATTTTCCACATAGTACTGTGGAACTTGTCCCTCGTTTTTCACCATCTTTTTAGTGAGGATATCGGCACAAAAGGTCTTTTGCAACCTTGCATCGCCACGATATTTTTCATTCTGAAGGATACTTATAATCGTGCTGAATGCCCAGCTTTTCTTCCCAGCAGGAGTTGGTTTCAAGCCACGAGCGATTTCTCGAACTGTAACCCCACTTAAGTATTCCTGATAAATGCGACGAATATTTTTTGCTTCACTTTCGATTATTTCGGATCAACCGTCTTTGCCTTTTTGATACTATTTTTGATATTAACGGCTTGTCACATTTCAGCTGTCCAGTTTTCACTGCGTGAACGGTTCTGCCACACAATTTCTTGTTGAGTACCGTCTTTCATTGCGAAAATCAGCTTATGCTTTTCTGGTACAAGAATACATGAAATACTATCTAAGCCGACTGTTTCAGCGACTGCATCGTCTAGAATATCTTCTGGAATCTGCTGGCTAATACAAGTGGACTTGCCTTTGGAATTAAAAGTTTCACATATCCAGACGATTTTCTCATATTTGCTTCCTGTATTGGCGTGCTTTCGGCGATATGTTAATTGACGTGATTTGCCAATAATATTAAGGCTCTGGTGAGGGGAAAATCTCGTGGATTATCCCCAAAGCACAACTTTAATATGTAAGCTTTGTTTATCATCCGTTTGTCGCTTGTGCCTTTGATGTTATCGATTTGACGGTTATATCCGCAGGTAGTCTTGGCGGCTGAAGATAAACAAAGTTATATATGTCAATTGTATGTTGTCTATTTGCGATACCTTTCCTATTATGTGAGTGTCTGCTCCATAAGGTATTCGTCTGAAATTTTCAGAACGAGTATATGAGGTATGCTCTAGGCTCATGCGATTGTCTAGGTACTTGCTCGTTAATGCTTGGTCTTATCTGTTGGAGATAAAATTCGGCAAGCATAACGGCAATTTATTTCAAACGCTTAGTGTGTAAAGCCAAAAGAATAAGGACTTCCAGATGTTACCACACACCTAAAAGTCCTGTAATGGATACTCAACCTGTATGACTTTTATCTTCGGCTTTCTTTATCATCTTCATCACCGTCATCATTATACCAAAAAAGTCACCCACGAGGGTGACTTTTTTAACAGACTGACCCCCTCTTACAACAAAGGAGGTTTTTTATCATCAATCCTGCGGAGGAGTATATTGGCGCAATTTTTGCGGTACAACCACAGAAGCATGCTGTAAAATCGGTCGTCCGTTTTCATCAAAGTGCAACGGTGAAATCAATGCGTGGCGATTCGGGTCATAAAGTGGATCCCCATCAATTTCAGTATAAAAACGGGCATGATAGATTAAAAGAGGGTTCCCTTGTTTGTCAACAGTAAAACAGTTGTGTCCGGGACCGTAAATGCCATTTTCATGGTCGGTTTGCAAAACAGGTTTTGCTGTTTTAATCCAATTTTTTGAATCCAGTAAATCGGCATTTTCATCTGCTTCCAGTAAACCCATACAATAGCAGACACCCGTGGAACTGGCTGAAAAAACAACAAAAATGCGCCCGTTGTTTTTGATAACGGCGGCGCCTTCATTGACGTGAAAGCCTACTTTTTCCCAGTCATATTCTGGTGTGCTGAGTAAGACCGGTTCATGTTTAATCTTTATGGGCGACTCCATTTCGGCAATATAAAGATTGGACGGACCAAATTGTCCTCCTACTTTTTGTGCCCAAATGGTATAAAGACGACCTTGATGTTCAAAAACAGTGGCATCAAGAGAAAAATCCGTAAAGGCAATTGAATTCGCCGGTGCAAGCATAGGACCGCATTCTTTCCATTCGTCTGTCATGGGGTTATCTCCCGTACACTCCAGCACATAGGGGCGAATTTTCCAAATGTCATCCTTTTCTCCGGCAGCATAATAAACATACCATTTTTGATTGATATAGTGAATTTCGGGGGCCCAAATATTATAACTCATAGGACCGCTTTCGTGTTTATACCATATGTTTCTTTTAACGGCAGAAGACAAATTCTCTAAGCTGTCAGTGCAGCGCAACTCTATGCGATCATATTGCGGCACGGAAGCGGTAAAGTAATACATACCGTTATGATATAGAACAAAAGGATCTGCTCTTTGTTCTAATAAAAGT
>URPG01000079.1 GCA_900549675.1 uncultured Oscillospiraceae bacterium
GCACAAACAAGCGAATATTACAACAAATACTGAAACTCAAACGCCGCCAATCGGGACTGATGGCGGCATTTGAGTTTAGATAAGACATATTAAAGAAGGAATGATGATAAAATTCTATGTCGGGTCTGACTGAAAAGTTAGGTTTTTTTTCATACCATGGCGAAAGAAACCAACTATAAAAAGTCAAGCCCTAAAATGAAAATTTCGAAAAAAATACGCCGCCCTTAACAAACAGCAATCAGACGCTGAACATAAGTGAATTGTCAACACTTTTTTAAGGTTATTAAGTCGATATTCTTTTAGGGGTTAAATAACCAGGTGAGGAATGAATTCGATGGTTATCTAACTAGTTTACATAATCATCCAATCCGTATTGTAACTGTTCCAATGTTTCATATTTCCGGCCTTTCACAAATTCGGTCTTGATGATTTTAAATGTAGTCTCTGCCACCGCATTGTCATAGGGACACCCTTTCATACTCAAGGCGTCGCGAATGTGAAATGTTTCAAGCGTTCCATCCAGAGTTTTGTTGTTAAACTCATTGCCACGGTCTGTATGGAAAATATGTATTTTTTCCAAACTTATATTGACTCTGGAAAAAGCTTTGCTCGCTAGCATGGCATCTATGTTCTTGCCGGCACTGTAACCAATGATTTCCCGGTTGAACAGGTCTTACAAGCACACAGATGTAATTCCATCTGTTTCCTACCCTTACATAAGTTAAATCGCTGACTATAACATTATATTGAGGCTGATTGGAGAAATCCCGGTTTACTATGTTTTGCACTTTAGATTCATTACATTTATCCACATGTGGTTTGTATTGTGCTACGGGATAGGAGGATACAAGGCCCTCCTGTTTCATGATTCACCCAATACGCCTGTGGGAAACCCTAAGGTCTTTTTTGGAAAGCACCACCTTGATTTTCCGGGTACCATAATTATTCCCACTCGTTGTAGATGCCTGTATATTAAATAATTTTGTTTAGATAATATTGCACCTGCTATTCTGATTATTTTGATTGCCCATATTATCGTAGCTGTACGATGGATGCTTATCAAAATCTTATCAGCAGTGATAAATCTCTTTTGGGGTACATGGTAATTGCTCTGGTTGGCTTAATTGTATTGTAGCACAACTCAAAGCATTTTTCCAGATGATTTCTGGATTTTGAAGTGATACGAAAATCGACAACAACATTCAAGGGAGGATGCACTCTTCTGAATTTAACTGAAATCCATTTGAGAGAACAGGCTGCTCATGAATACCTGTGCATGATAACCGCCGTTTTCTCCGACACCTTCAATCAATTTATAGTTCTTTTTTAGTATGTCGAATAGATTTGTCATCTCGAAACATGAGTGCTTAGGAAAATTCATTAGATTGAAGATGAACTTATCATCGGACATTTCGTAAACAACACCCTCATCAAAAGTTATCTTTCCTGTCCTAATGTCTTTCATTCCCATCAGATCCGAGCTGAAATTTCGTTTTACAAAATAAACGCTCCATGTACCATTGTAAACAGTAGAATCTGCATCTCTTATGAAATCCAAAAAATCAAGTTCTTCGTCCCGTGTCTCTGGTACTGAAAGAAATTTTGCGTAAATTGCTTTAATAATCTGATATTTAGTATGTTGCTGAAAGCCATTTACTACTTTTGGATTTCCATTCGAATTAAAAAATCTAAGATATGCTTCATCATATTTCCCTAAAAATGTGTTGCATTTTCGACATAAAGTTCGAGCGGTTCTACCTTTAGGAAATAATGATGTGGCTAACTGTGAATCAAATATGTCTCCAGCGATGCTTTCAAGTGTTTGTCCATTGTCCAACTTTTGTCCAATCTCAGCATGTACATTTTCTGAGATGAATGTATCAAACATCTTACCAAGATCGACGGCAACAATATCTTCATTTCCGGTATTTCGTGCAGGGTAGTGTTCTTCACTCATTTCGCTGTCTGAAAAATAATCACCACATAATCTGCACTTGCATTGTTTTTCGGTCGATGCAGTCATGAAACTCCGTCTCTTTCTTTTTATACTACTTAAAAGGGCAATTCATCAGCGTTGTCGTTTTGCTCAATAGAATTTTGCTCTTGAGCGGGTGATTCTGAAAGGACTGAAATTAAGTCCACAATACGCTGATAAAGTTCATCGAAGGTTAGTATCAGCACATTGCCCAGACTATTACGGAAATTTTCAAACGCAGCAACTTGCCCTGGGGTTAGCGAAGCCATTTTACCAATAATTACAACACATTTAGGAGATAAGACTTCAAAAGACTCCGAACCCTGATGACACAGAGAATAATATTCTTTTGTAAGCTTATCTCTATAATTTAGAACTTGATTTACGGCTCCGCTAAAATCATAGCTAAAGCTGTATGTACCTCTATACTGGTTCCCGATAAGCTCGGTACATGGTGTTTTAATCTCAATCAACGCCACATTCTGAGACAGACTGTTCTGATAAATGAAGTCGCATAGATTTCCGCCGCTATTGTTAATTCCTTTGCCACCGACATATGCTTTATCTGCAAATATCGTACAAGGACAGGCAAAAATTTGAGCCAATACCCATTGATTTTCTTTGAAAACGGTGGTCTGCCAAAACTCCTCACTATCATTTTCGAGATTATCCTCCATGAGCTTTGCGACTCTTTGGAGTTTTTCGATGTTCAAAGAAGTTGTTAGATGTTGCAGATTTTCATCTTGCAGCTCTGTAAGGCTTCTTTTCAACGATTCCAAAGAACTTGTCTGAGTAATAAGACGGAGCAGTGTTTTTACAAGATCATAGTTTTCTTCATTGCCAATCATCCGGGCTGCAGAAGGGTCATTTTGGATGATTGAAAGGAATCGACGAAAACTGCTGTCTACTCTGGTGTAAGTAGCTGAACCATATGGGATTTCACCCATATCATCATACAGCTCATATAGCCGTTTCAGGCCTTGGTAAAGCTCATATGTTTCGCTTGTGCTTAGATGGAGCTCCATCCAATCTCCGACTTTGACAGAGCCACGAGAAATCTTCACCACTGACCCGTTGTCATCGCTCGGAAAGGCGGCATCGTTTTTCCGCTTCTTTTCATATAGAAATTTTCCAGAAACAGATTTATGGGGGTCTTTCTCGTTATCTACCAGCGTTGGACAGAACTTGAACCGGATCATTTCCGTCTGGCTCAAGACTACCGGTGATGCATCCGCTGTGACAGCAGAGGTGGATATAACATCAACTGTATCAGTTGTCATATCATGAACTTTCGGTATATGTAGGCCGATTTTCAAATCAATTCCACCCTTCACAGCTTGATAATAGTATTTGTCATCCTCTTCCTAACCGGCGTGTCTGCATCTTTTTCCAGATAGCACGGCATTTACGGCATATCTCAGGATCGATCCCCAATGTATCTACAAGTAGCTCCCTGTCAACAATATCCAGCGCAAGTTCAATGTCTTCATCATTGCGCACTATAGCGTCAATATGCGTAAGCAGCTTGTCCCTTAGTGCAGGATCAATCCTTTCCACTTTGGGAAGTAAAATGTTGCCCATCTCACCGGGTAAGATTTCAAGAACACCTCCACCATAGCTTCGTCCGCAAATCTCGGTGAACGCAAAAGAGATGCTGTTATAGTAGGCAAGAAGGACATTCTCTGGATCAACGCCATCGTTAAACTTCATGCGGTGCATAGTGTCTGTTGACACTGCATCACATTTATTCAGTACAAATTTAGGATAGAAATTATTTCTTCTTAAGAAAAACGCATCCGGAACCCATACAGAAGGAACAATGTACCATCTTTCCCGGATGGAGCATTTGTAGCCCTCGTGTTCTCCATTTGTTTCACCGAGCGAAATGTACTCTTTGTGCTTGGGGGGATATTCATCGTATGGAATCTCAGGGAAGTTGATTAGGCGGGCACGCTTTCCAGCAATTTTGTTTTTCTCCCAATCTTGTGCCGTGAAATATATTCCATGTGCATGAGAACTTCTGCCAATCAAAGGAAGGGTTACTTCACTTAACTGATATTGCTCAGATGTTTCTTCCGTAATGGAGAAGTAGCCATTATTACCTGTGGTTATTCCAACATTGATTATGCCGTATTCGGAGAATTTGGCAAAACGCTTATCTGCACGAAGCTCCTGAATAAGAGCCATTTCCTCTGCGTTTACGAAATATTTTGTCCATTTTTCCTTGACGTGCTGCAACTTTTGAAATCCATTTTGAGATAGATCCAACTGAGCAAAACCGCTAAGATCATTCATTTCAATGATGCGAATACCTTTTTCTTCTTCGCCTTTCTCGCCAATAAACACAACGACTTCTTGCTCGATGTCAGGGAACACAAGCTGTTCAAATGTGATCAGAGTAATTTTAGCAAGATTATTGGCCAAATATAGGCGCAGATCCTCCGCATACGCAACTTGAAGTATCTCAGCTGGAATAACAAACGCTATCTTACCTTTTTCGGACAATAGCTGTACACAAGCTACGATAAACGCAACCCATGCATTTATCAATTTATTCGCTTTCATTCCATGCGAAGTCAAAATTTGAGATTGCATTTCTCGCTGGCTTTCTTTCAGATATTGATAGCGAATATAAGGGGGATTGCCCAAAATCAAATCGTACTGTTCCTTGCCGAGAACACGATTATAGAAGTCGAAAAAGTCTTCGGTGCATACTTCGATTTGTTCAAATTCAGAATACCTATCACGAACTTTTTCGGCTTCGTCAGGTTCGATTTCAACAGCTGTTAGTTTATCCACCTTATTCAGAAGATTAAGGTTCTGTAGCGCATCAAGAAATACTCCATCACCGCAACTTGGTTCCAAGACGGTAGAGATATTTTGAGACGCAAAAAGCTCCACCATAGCATCCGCAAGCTGCAATGGCGTATAATACGCTCCTCTTAGTTTCTGATCTGAACTATCCTTTTTGAGTCTCATCGTCAATACCTCACTTAATAATCGAGTCTATACACCCGATCAATCAATCCCTGAATCTCAGAGATAAGTGTTTCTTTCTGTCTCTGCAACAGATTTGCAATGCGCTTTGCGGGACGTCCAGACAGTGCATCATTGATTTCGTAAATCTCTCGACTTGCTGCTACCACTCTGTCGTGAATGGCTTTTTGTTCTTCTACGGCAAAATCCAACTCAACAAAGGGTAGTGTAGAGAGAACGAATGTACCACGAGCAGTAAATCCGCCTTCAAAATCGCTGCCTACGATCTCCAAGATTCGCTCTGTAATGGGGTTTGACAGCCATGCCTGGATGTATTCAAGTGCGTATGGACTACCATCTTTTTTGCTAACTGCACAATATCCAGCAGTACCACCTGACGCAATCAGAATATCATTCGTATCCATCGCATACATGGGTTCTTTGCTCAACACGCCAACTATCAATTTGGGCGTGTTAATAAAGGCGGTCAAGGCTTGTGTTCTGCCATACTGGTACCATGTATCTGCGGTGGCGTTTGGAACGTCACGAGTTCCATCACGGGAAACACACTTAGGAACCAGACGATCATAATGCGCTAAGAGATAAGCGTATGTTCCCGGATAACTGCTTTGCATCTCATCTACGCGGATAAGATGTCCGTTGTTATCGTAGGGGAAAATAATCTGCTTGTCAGTCGCAAGAATACTATACGAATTCAGGCCCTTCTCAGCTTTTTTGGTTGGCTTAAAATAAGGGCGAAGCAAGGCCTTCTCAATAGTATAATTATTGCCATCCCTGCTGATTTCAACAGTATCGGCATATTCGGCCACAATTTCATCTGAGGAGAACCAATATATAGGCGTTGGCCTTTCTGCACTTGTCTGAATGCCGTTAAATATCTCTGCATGTTTTGTAATGGGGACAGATACTTCATCCAACCTCTGGAGCATTGTCAAAAACTCAAAGTCAGTTGTCAATCTCCATGGCAGCTTGTTCAATACGGAAGAATTAAGCTCAATGGAACTCACTTCTTCTCCTGCCCACAGTTTGTTAGCAGAATCAACGCTGCTGTAAACAAAACTCGTCTGCTTCGCCTTGGAAAGTAAAATGATCGAGCTGTAAATGGTTTTATCCTCAAACAGCTGTGCATCTCCAAAGTCATCCAGACTGACGAGCATCCGTTCTTTTGCAATCAGGTTGCGCAACTTCTCGCCAGCGCCAATTTTGAAGAATTTATTAGGTACAATATAGCATACCAAGCCATTTTCGTTGATCTTATTGATAGCCTGCTCTATAAAAATAAAGTATTTGTCGAATTGCTTGTGCGATGTCTTGTATTTCTTTTTATAGACTTCTACTTCGGCACTCGGCAATAGGGCGTGCATCCCCTCGGTATTCACATATGGAGGATTGCCGATAATTACATCAAATCCACATCCATTGTTAATTGTGCTCCAGTCAAAGGGAGCAATCTCCATCATCTGACGGTTGGCACCGCTAATGCCATTCAATTCAGTTTGGCTGACAAGGGAGTTTCCAAATTGAATGTTGTCACCCAGATCAGGAAGAATCGGAACAACTTCTGATACAGAAGGTGCGGTTTCATCTTCAATCAACTTGATTAACAAAGAGAATTTAGCAACTTCGACCGCATGGATGTCAATATCTATGCCGTAAATGCAGGAGCAAAGAATGTCTTTTTTCTCTTGAAGGGGCAGCTTATACAAGTCAATACCCGTTTCAATCAAATGATCTGTTTGCCCATTGCAGATATACCATTGCACACAGTAATCTTGCAAATAGGCAAATGCTTCTTCCAAGAAAATGCCAGAGCCACAGGCTATATCAGCCACACTGATATTCAAAATTTCAGAAGGAGTTTTTCCTTCACACACTTTGGAAAGCGTTTTATCGACCATATACTTAACGATTTCCGTGGGTGTAGTAACAACAGATCTGTTCTGGCAATCTTTTTTCTTGCCAAGACCAATGGTATTGTTTTCGAGCAGCACTAACTGCTCGGTTAAGAATATCTCGTAAATCTTTCCAAGCAAATTAGGCTCGATAATATTAAACAAATAAGGACTCTGAGGGTAATACAAATCCTCAATCATCCCTTTAATTACCTCGCAGGAAAGATCGAAGATAATGTCTTCACCGGAAAACATTCCAGAATTGTAGCGTCGGTCAGCAGAACGGAACAATTCCTCTAACTTGGACTGCAGTTGATCAGCATCAGTAATGGTATCTTTCAACTTGTGATACAACGGCAGATTCTTATCTTCGCAAATTCTCAGGAAAACAATTTGGTTAATAAACTCCTGCACAACATCGTTCAGCACTTCCAACGACGCATAGCGGCCACCCTGAGCATACAGTTCGTTGCTAAGAGCCACACGCCATTCGTTGATTTGAGAAAGAAACAGTGTATCAACCTGCTGGGTCTGTCCTCCAGTTGCAGGAAAGTTTTCATCCAGATAAGCATCAAAATCACCAGAGTAAACAGTGTCTCTTGCTATCAATCCTACAATTTCCTCAATCTTCTCTACATACTCGGTGTAATGGTACAGTCGGTATCTTGCCACAGCACATCCATCGTCTTCGTGGGCAATATGGCAGGTGTCGTAGATTGCAAGATATTCGAAGTTTGTGAGAACAGCCAGACGATGCTTTGCGTTCCAACCGTACTTTCTGGTCTGGATTGCCGGATCTGGATCTCTGGTAATATCCACCGCAGGCTTCTTTGCCTCTACAAAGAATTTAGGCACACCTCTAAGCGTAATGGTATAATCAGGGCGATCAGTGCGGGTGGAATAATTCTCTGCAATAACCTCTCGATATTGAGGTGCCAGCCCCTTTTCATTTGCGACATCCCAACCTAAAAGTTTTAACAAAGGATCGATGTATTCAATTCGGCAAGAATGCTCATTGTATGCATTTTTTGTATCCTTATAGAAGTCAATATTTGCGTGAAAACGATCTACAAGGTTCTGCAATTCAGTCAGGTTAGTCATTGCTATATGCTGCCTTTCTTTTGTCGTTTGTCGGCTTTTCCGCATTTTCAGGAATAATCCAAATGCGGCTCATACGAGTAGCACCATCAATACGATTTGCCTTGCATAGGATCTGAACTTGTCGGGGCGTGATCCCCCATTTTTCAGCAGCTTCTTGGACTGTAATATATCCATTCATAACAAACACCTCGCAAATCACGATACAAAAAACCATTTTAATTATATTCGCTTAAACGAAATAAATCAAGTAGTTCTGAAAAAAACATGCCGCCCGTAGGATTTCTCCCACGGGCGGCGGTATGGTCAGCTATCCAAAGGTTCGCATTCGGTTACGGTTTTCAAATAGGTTTCAGGATCACCGTTCAGCATCAGCTCAGCATAAGCTACCGGGTCATTGTAGATCAGATAGTCCAACTCGGAGCGCTGATACATATTGCCAGTAATCTCATTCTCAACGTCGGTGCAGTCGATGGAGATCAGCGTACCGTCTGCCATTTTCAGCTCCACACAGGCGGTATCC
>URPG01000080.1 GCA_900549675.1 uncultured Oscillospiraceae bacterium
TTTTCAATGTAAGCTTTAAGCTCTCGTTTTGTACGCTCTTCTGATTCTTGAATTGCGGCAGTTAATTCGTTTTTAGTTCTTTCCTCTGATTCTAACACTACTGTTTTCATCATATCCTGCAATAATTGTAAATCTTCTTTAGTTAACATAGTATCAGCTCCTCATTCCGTATCAGTATTATAGCATGGTTTAGGGGTGGATTCAATCACATTATGTTGGGTGTGATAGGCTTTCCATTGGCAGGTAATTACAATTCTTTCTATCATTCTTCTCGCTTCCGGAGTCCAAGGTTCAAATTTAGGATGCCGCACTATTTGATTCTCAAATTCAAGACTAAGTGACTTATCCCGATGTTGTACTACTCTTACATCGCATATTCTAAAGCCATCTTTGATATAAATATCTGCAATAGCCATTACTATATAGCCCTCTGCGCAAAAAATTCCGTCTATTAATTTAATTTTCACATCTCTAATTTTCATCTTGACCTCCAAAATACTGCGCCAGCGCCTTTTCCATAATGCTGTCAATCTCCCGCTGATTCTTACCGGAAAAATACCGCTGTGCCAGTTCCGGTTTTATCTTAACAGCTTTCGGCTTGGATTCTTTGGTTTCTGACTGGTCAAAGAAAATATCGTCAATTACAGCTTTATCAAGCTTACCAGATTCAAACGCTTGCCGTAACAGTTCAGCCTTTTTCATATCCAGTTTAAAACCATAATTTACAGCACGGTAAATTTCTTGTTGTAAGGTGTTATCGGTAATAAACGATATGTTTGGGATAATCCATATTCTGAATTCGCTCAATTAAATGCTGAATGACTTCTTTTTCTTTATATACCGGGATTAAAAGCGTATAGACAGGCAGCTTGGATTCGTCAACCTGTGCAATTTCTTCGGGAGTGAAACGCAGTTGAGCATTATTTTTCGCTCCTTTTAAAACAATCCAAAATTTAGCCGCCGCCATAGAGAGATAAATGACTTGACAAAGAATGACAACAGCGAGCAAAGCAGCATGCCAATTGAGAGCAAAGGCTAGGAGGAGAAGGATTAAAAGCCCAAGCATGGTGCCCACCTGTAAAGAGGTAAAGGTGACAATGGCGGAGTTTTCAGGCTGTTTTTCATAAAGACCAAAAATACTTTCTTTAAGTTCATGCTTATAGTAGACTTGCTCCCAAAATTGCTGGCCTTCTGTTTTTGTCATCAAGACCTGTTCAATGGGTTTCCCTAAGTGAGATTTAATGTTGGCGCTTGCTTCATCGGATAACTTATTCTGTACGGCCAGTACAAAATAATCCTTTTCTTCACGAATGACAACGGCATGATATTTGTCCGCCATTTCGTAAGGCAGGGCGGGGATATCCTTGAGAGGAAGTTCACTGCCGGGCCGACCCATTCCATCTTGATTGGCTAAAATCCGATAGAGCTGTTCTTGTGTAAGGTAGCCAAGAAACAATAAAATTTCGCCGAGATAGCCACCGCTGCGCGCTTGCAGGGTTAAAGCATTCTCCAGTTGTTTTTCTGTGATAAGTTTTTGAGATAGCAGTAATTCACCCAATTTCTTTTTTGATAAAGGCCGCTTCTGCAAGGCTTTATCCAACTGTTTGGGCGTTAAAAATCCCTGGGAAATACAAATTGTGCCCAGTCTGCCGCCATATTTTTCTTGATAATCCAATGCTTTTGTCAATTGTTCTTGGGTAAGATAGCCGTTATCCAACAGCACCCTGCCCAACGGCTGGTTGGATGGCTCTAAATGCTCTTGCATGGATACACCTTCTTTTACGATAAAACTTTATATATTTTAAATTCACCGATTGAGGCAACCTCTTGGCACCAATCTTCTCCGTTTTGATAGAGGTTGGGATAGGCAATGTTCAGGCTGTCCATATTGCCGTAGCTGCCGATTTGCGGAACAATCAAGTAATCAATGTTATGGGCGGCTGGGTCCTCAACGGATTCTTTAAAGTCGGGAGAACTGCTGATGACCAATCGGTCGACATAATCCACATTCATAATAATATAATAAGTGCGGTAAGAATCCATTAGGATTCTATCGTGTTTCAAATTAGAATTGATATATTGGGCAACTTGTTCCGATTTTGCGGGTACAGACAAGAGAGTGTCTTCCCGCATTAAAGAAGAATAACGAAATGCCCATGTAAAATAACCTGTACTGACCAGTAAAACCACCGCCAGAAAAAAAGAGGCAATTTTTCTTTGTTTTTTCTGTAAAACAGAGAGCTGATAGGGAACCCAAGCCATAGCAAGTACCATCACGTAACAAAGATAACGTACGTATCCGCCTGATTTTCCGTTGGCGATCATAAAAAACTGAAAGACAGTAAGGCCTAAGGACACAACACATAGAATGAGAAAATCAACACGCCAAACAGTTTTTGTCAAAATCCGAATGAGCAGCAAGGTAAAAAACAGAAGCAAAAAAGGCCAAAGCCGAACCCATACAAATCCGACCGCTCCGGTAAAACCGACGTAATCGGTATAATAAGCGGAGTAAGCATTCATAGAATATCCTGAATTCATAAAATAAAACGGGTTACCGGTGATAGACCAGTTGTAGGAAATCCAAACCAAAG
Organism: uncultured Oscillospiraceae bacterium; assembly: GCA_900549675.1. Classification (GTDB taxonomy): domain Bacteria; phylum Bacillota; class Clostridia; order Oscillospirales; family Acutalibacteraceae; genus Scatolibacter. The sequence goes on from URPG01000080.1 coordinate 2,595, forward strand.
CAGTGAAAATGACTGGGAAAAATGTGACCCATAAGCTGCCTTCTAAATAAAAAACAGGCTCTTTCCAGTTATGGGCGGGATAAAATTGACGTTCCTGTTTGCTGAAAAATATTTGCAGGCACATACCCATGCCAACGGAGAGTGCAAAGGGAATGGCTTCATAGCGGGTTAAAAATAATCCTACAAAACCCGCTGCGACAGTGATTAAATATCGGGCAGCGCCTTTTTGAATCCAAAGAGAAAATGCACAGACAATCTGCACTAAAAAAGCCATAAAAATAATTTCACTCATACCGTTGGCACCGTAAAAGAAAATATAGGGATTTAGACAAAAGAGTAAAGTCAGTATGACAGCAGGTAATTTTTCCACTTCTAACCGATAAAAGGTGCTGACCAATCGCTTTCCCTGCCAAGCGGCAAAGAATGCGGTAATAAAGGCGGCTCCGATTCCTTTGGTGACAAAAGGACGCCACCATTTGGACAGTGCGACAAACGGCAGTTGCAGAAAACTGGGAAGAGGATTCCAAACAAGACCCATAGAAGTTAAGCGGTAAGGCTTACTGGATAAAACATAAAATGCGTTCGCAGTACGGCTGACGGCATCACCTAATAATACCTCCCGGAAATATCCAAGATAGATGCCGTAAATCATTTCGGCAAGAAACAAAAAGATGAAAATAATCCAATCAATGCGAATTTTATGGTTGTCGCTAAGATAAAATTTATCTTTTGCCATTCCGTTTCTGCCTTTCTGTAATTTAATGTAGTAAGCGCCATTAGATTTATAAACGAGTACAGAGCTTAAGACAAGATAAGCGGTAAGCTTCCCTGCTGTGAAAAAGTCAGCCATAAATCTTGTTTTGCCTGCAACATATATTCACTGCCCACAGGCAGGAAAAAAGTATCTCCAAAGCCGAGAGTATGGGTTTTATTTTGTAATATAAGCTCTCCTGTTCCTTTTAAAACAGAAACAGAGGTGTCTGTTTTTGCGGTTTGTTTGCCGGTATTTTGGTTAGCAGCCACATGAATTTTTCGCAATAAACAGCCTACTCCGTTTTCTTCTGAATAATCCAAAACAACGGATGAACCCCATCTTTTTTCTTGCAAAGTCGGTCGTGCAGGCAAACGGTTAACAATTTCTTTTAGTCCATAATCATTCTGTGAATGGGTAATGAGAATGCCGTCATAGCTTGCCACCGCAATTAAATTGCTGACACCAGCTAGTACCACGGGTATGTTTGTTTCGTTAAGAGTGAAAATATGCCGGCAAGAGGGATGAACAGTGCAGTCACCAAGGCGGATTTCTCCCAATGTTTGAGAAATAGCCTGCCATGTGCCAATGTCCTTCCATGCGCCGGTAAAAAGGACCACAGCTATTTTAGAGCAGTTTTCCACAAAAGCATAATCAAAACTGATAGCAGGAAAAGTGTCATAATCGGCATAAATTTGCTCATAATGAGTGGGGAGATTCATCTTAGAAAGCTTGTCTAATACGGTTCCGATTTTTAAACAGAATACACCTGCATTCCATAAAGCACCTTGCCGAAGGAGTTGTTCGGCTTTTGCCATATCTGGTTTCTCTATAAATTGGCGGGCATACATAAACGGGCCCGAAAGCGGTTCGGTCAGAATGTATCCATGATGTGCAGAAGGAAACTTGGGCTGTATTCCCATTAAAACAACGTCAGCATTGCTGGCAGAGAGCACAGAGGGCATATGGAGAAGTGTTTGGAAATACGTATGATCGGTATAAGGGTCTACCGGTAGTATACAAACCGTGTCGTCAAGTGAGGCGTTCATCTTGTCTTTAAGATAAGCACAGGAAAGCGAAATGGCAGGAAATGTATCCTTCGCGGCAGGTTCAACGGCGAGAGGAACATCTCCCAACTGCGCTTGCAGGTTTTCAATCTGCAGATGTCCTGCACAGAGAATACAATGCTCCGCCAAACCGTTTTTTTGCAGTTGTGACCAAATTCGCTGTACCATAGAAAGTGTAACGGAGTCTTCCTCACTTTTAAAAAAAGGGATATATTGCTTGGAGCGTGCAGCGCCGGATAATGGCCACAAGCGTTTTCCTGAACCGCCGGACAATAGTATAGTATACATATAAAAACACCAACCCTCTTTTTATCAAGGCTACCCATCTTTGGTTCAATCATACAAAAAATGCACAAGTGATATATTTTAAGCATATCACTTGTGCATTTCTATTCATTTAGCGTATAAGAATTATAATTGTAAGATTAATTTACAGAAGCGATATCAGTGGTCATCCGAATCTAAAATCGCATTGAGCCATAAATCAAATAAGTGCAGTGCTCCTCGATAGCCCACAAAGGGAGGTTCATAAGGATTGATTCTCCATTTCATGTCGGGATTGGCAATCTGCAAATTTTCATGACGCTGCGCCCATGATAAAATTTCACCGCTGGCCATTAAAAGTCCTTTGGGGCGTTTTGTGACCGCTTCAACCCATTGATTTTCTGAAAAATACGGTACATTTTCTTGGTGCATAGCAGGGCAATGACACCAAAAGTCCCCTTTTGGCAGGGCAAGCTCCCCACAACCGAAAGAACGGATGCCTGTTACCACGTCAGCATGCCCGCCGGCAGACAAGGCAATTTCTTGCGCGTGGGCTTGGCGGTAATGCCCAAAAGTAGCATGAAAAGGAGAAATTTGATTTTCAATCATTTGTGTTTCACGCTGTATAAAATCAGAATGGGGAGTTTGTTTCAAAATCTCACCAATTTGATTTAAAAATTCGGTGGTTCCCTTTATGCCATAGGGTCTGCCAATGCAGTAAGGAATATTGAATTTTGTTTGCAAATATTTGGCAGCTTTTTCTCCTTCACGCCGAATTACTAAATTGATATGTGCACCGCTCATTTCTTTTATGTCCTGTACAGAGGTGTCAGAGGTAAATATACAGAGAGGTTCCATGGCAAAGGCGCCCCTCATAAGTCGTGAAATCTCCCGTGCGTCTGCTTGAAAGCGAAACAAATCTGCACAAGAACCAATAATATTAAAGGTTGGTGCGGATGTTTTGGGATGCTGAATCGGCAGGGGTTTCGCCAATAGTAAAAGAGATTCTTCTACACCTCGATTGCCGTCAATGTTAAATCCACCGTATCCAAAAGGGATAATCGGGATGTCCGGATATAAAGGCTGTAATTCATGGCTGATGGCGTCAAGGTCTGTTCCGATAACGGTAGGAACAGAAGAGGGCAGCAGAAAAATGACTTCCGGCTTGTTTTGCGAAGTGATTTCAGCCAATACGCGTTCTAAACGGCTGGTATCACCCAGAGAAATGTCGGTTTCGTCAATATGTGTGGAATAGAGCTCACAGCCGCCGGTAATGCCGGCACGGTTCAAAAAGACTCTCCCGTAGAGCATGTGCCCCATACAGCCATATTCAATTAAGGCGGCGTTTCGGATCGATGCAAGCGTATATAGAGTACCCATTCTTCCGGACATGGGGGGCTTAAATTGATATCTTCCCATTGTTAATTTCCTTTCCTTGCTTGATTTTGCAATGCTCATATGTCTGAATCATCCGTTTTAAAAGTAAGGAGGTTCGTTCGTAACCGATTTGTCCATATAATTGAAAGATATGGGTAAGTGTAGGAATTTGGGACTTGCTTTCCCTAACCTCGCCCAAAGAAAAATTAGGCGCAAGCTGATCTAAAATAAGAGCATCCGCCTTGTTATTGACCATATGACATAAAAATGGGTTTGCTCCTTTTTCACGGATAAGACATGTCCATTTACGGTCTTGAGGATAGAATTCTTCGATATGCAGAAGTAGGGGAATCATTTTAAATTGAAGAAGATAGGAGGTAAGCGGCAGAGGCTGTAAAATATTTTGAGGAGTGGAAATGTAAGAGATTCCTCCAAGGACGGATTTGGCCTTGTCTTCCCACTGTTTTGCTTCTTCACGGGCTGCACAAAAAGATTCTTCAAAACGAATGGAAAGTGTATTGGCCAAGTGTTCAAACAGCAGGTCAATTTCTTCTACCGCATAAATATCGTGAAGACTATAATACGGAATGCCGAATTTCTTTTGCATTTCTTCAGCCAAAGGATTCATATAAGGAGAAAGGAGCAAATTTAAACAGCCATCCGGGGCGGCAATAAAAAGACTTAGGAGCAATCATACGCAGTTTATAATTCTGTTTTTTGAGCTCCGTTAACAAGGCGGGAAAGGGGATATGATCTTCATCGGGACTTCTGCCCAAAATGTTAATGGATTTTAAATCTGTCGGCAAAGGCTGCATCAGTGTGCTGAAAGCCAAGAGTGTTTTCCAAAATCCGGAAGGGTGGCTGTTGCATTTAAAATGACCGGTTTGAACAAAGCATAAACGTGCGGTAACCTTGGGCTGTACCTCATGGATAATTCCCTCAATATCTTCCCCAATGACTTCAGGAACACAGGTTACAATCAGCATAATGGCTTTTGCGCCTTTTTGGTTCATGTCATGAATGGTTTCAATAATTCCTTTACGGCAGCCGAAAACCACCTCATTGGCATCTAATACATAGACCCAGTGCAGGCCGCTGTCTTTGTGCTTGGCCTTATAAATGACATTTCGGCTGTAGGTGCCGCATTCGGCTGTGCCGATGACAAGGGTTGACATCCCTTTGATATTTGAGCTTAAAGCCAGTGCGGTGTGCAGGGGACAGTGATTGCCTGGGTAAGCCGCAGGGGTTAAAAAATGGATACCGGTATTGCTTTTAACAACAGATAATTTTTTGAGATGCGAGAGTTCATTCATGACCGTTTTCCTCATTTAATAATATTTTGGCGAGGGTTTGATAATGATGAGCCATTTCAGAATCGGGAAAGGCCTCGACGACTGTTTTTCCCAAAGACTCTGCCTGCTGAACGTCCGGGCGGCGGGGCAGACGGGAAAGGACGGGGGTATCAATTTCTTTGGCAGCCATGTCGACCAGTTCGATTTCATTTTCAATGTTTTTACCGTTTAAAATTAAACCTCTTAACGAGGCATACCCGCGGCTGCCAAAGCTGTTGACGGCATGAGCAATATTTGACGCCGCATAGAGCGACATCATTTCACCGGAGGTGACGATACAGACTTCATCTGCATAGCCGCCGCGAACGGGCATGGCAAAACCGCCGCAGACAACATCTCCCAAAACGTCATATAGGACAACGTCCGGCTGATAAATCTCGTAAGCATCCAGTTCTTCTAATTTTTCAAAAGCGGTGATAATTCCCCGCCCGGCACAGCCCACCCCGGGGACGGGTCCGCCGGATTCTACACATAAAACGCCGCTGCTGCTTTGGACCACTAAATCAGAAAGTGCCGCACCGCCGTTTTCTCTCAGCGTGTCAAGCACCGTGCGAATGTTTTTTCCTCCGGTGAGGTTGCGGGTAGAATCTGCCTTAGGATCACAGCCGATTTGCAGGACCGTAAGTCCCATGGCAGACATAGCGGCGGCTGTATTGGATACAGTTGTGGATTTTCCGATTCCGCCTTTCCCGTATATAGCGATTTTTTTCATAGATATCTCCTTGTTGCAGCTTTGGTTACTCTGCTCTTTTGATAAGATTGTACGAGGTGCAGGTCGGGCGGCCTGTGTTGGGCTCTTGAACAATAATGGCTTCGATATGAAAGGTTTTACGCAGAACATCGGCTGTCATAACATTGGCAGGAGTGCCATGAC
>URPG01000081.1 GCA_900549675.1 uncultured Oscillospiraceae bacterium
GATTCTTCCATTTGTTTTTCATTGTATGTACCCTCCTGGTTAACCCTGTTATATTTGAATAGAGCAGATCACATAATAAATTGCTTTCTTTTCATTTTCTGACAGCGGATTCACATTGTTATATCCATATAATATGGACTTTAATAAATCTGGCCAAATTTTATACATTTCCTCAGTACTTTCTGAAAGAAATCCTGTCGCACAATAGCAGGGATCCCAGAGCCGTATGTTTATTTCACTCAAATCAAAATCAACGAACCCACTTACTTTATCCCCATCAAATAAAATGTTACTGGGATTAGGATCACGGTGAATGAGTTGCTTCGGCAGGTGATTATACAACTTTCCAAATGACATACGATAATCTTCAAAGAAATTTTCTTCTATTCCCATGTCCCATTGCAGATTTTGTTGTCTTATATTTGGCATTGCCCAGTTCATAACATTTTGATAGAGGTTGATTTCGTCAGAATCTATATCTTGTTGAATGATTTTTAGCGCCTTGTGGAGATGAGCAATACTTTGACCATATTCATTCGTGAATTTCAACCTTTGTTCGCCATAATAGATTTCTTTAGGAAGCAGGCTGCCTTTTAATACTTTAGTTAAAACAAATATCTCATTGCCTTCTAAGAAATCTTTACCTGATTTAGTTTGAATGGGCAATGATGAAACAAAGCCTTCCTTATGTAAGGCTTTCGTAACCAGAAGATTTTTAAAGAGTTCTGATCGTTCACCAGTCTTCAAAATGAACTCTTCTCCGATTGACCAGACGTTTGTTGACTCCTTTTCATTAGACGTAGTGTATATTCCTTTAATAGGCAAGGTATAGGGAATGTCCCAGTTTTGTAATATCTTCTTTAAAGTTGATTTTGAATACACAATAGATACCTCCGGTTGTTGGGGTTTATGAAGCCCATAAATACTGATATATTTTTTAGGAGAGCAACCATATATTTTTCGAAATGCCTTATAAAATCCTGCATAGGTATTGAAGCCGTATTCTAAAACAGTCTCAATAGATTTTCGTCCTTCTGCAATTTCTAAAAGCGCATGGTCAAGCCTGCGTTTTAAAATATAACTTGCAATTGATGAACCCATTGTAGAAGAAAACAATCTATAATAGTGATAAGTTGAGTATCCTGCTTTCTCTGCAAGTTCCTCTGCTGTGATATCGGTTTTAAGATTAAGCTCAATATAGTTAAGCGTAATTTCAATAATTTCTGACGGCTGCATGATATTCCTCCTTCCGTACGGTAAATTAAGTATACCTTTCTGTATTCAAAAAACATTTCCTACCCTGCTAATATAGTAAATAATTTGTGGGTTTTCAGCATTTGACCTATTAACATAAAAAACTCCCCTGTAAAAAAACAGAGGAGATAAATAAATTCAAATGTTAACCTTGCTTTGCTTTAAGCTCCAAAGCAAAAACACGATCTTTCAGATTGGAAACATCTTGATCAAGCTTATGTAATTCTTTCATATCTCTGCGAATGTCCATATGACCTTCAGCAATAATTTTTATATTTTTCTCAGAAGTGTTTTCAATGTAAGCTTTAAGCTCTCGTTTTGTACGCTCTTCTGATTCTTGAATTGTGGCAGTTAATTCGTTTTTAGTTCTTTCCTCAGATTGCAACATGACTGTTGTCATCATTTCCTGCAATAATTGTAAATCTTCTTTAGTTAACATAGAATCAGCTCCTCATTCCGTATCAGTATTATAGCATTGTTTAGGGGTGAATTCAATCGCATTATGTTGTGTGTGATAGGCTTCCCAATATGCCCGAATCACAATTCTTTCTATCATACCTCTTGCGTCTAACTTCCAAGGTTCAAAAGTTGGTTTGCCACTGGCTGATAAAGGAAAATCAAGGCAATGAGGTTGAACTTACTGCGGAGCAACAAGAGATTGCAGAGATGATTGGTGAGGCATTAGCTGCGCCTGTTATATATGGTGCGGGAAAGCTTAATGAGCATATTTTTCATCCGTGGTGGAAAAATAGCGCTAAACCCTGGATTAGTAGAAAATATGCGAATACTAAAAACTCTTTTCTAGGAAAACTAAGGCTGAACAAATATTGGAAGAAGCCAGTGTAATAACTGAGCAATCTTTAGTAATTTATGCAGAAGCTGATGAGCAAATTGAAGCAATGCTTGACTAGGCTTTTGATAATATTTATTTTGAAATGAGTTCGGAAGAGGCAAAACAGCATATGATGAACCTAATTTATTATATGTTGGGAATAGCCTATGAAATAAAAGTATTAAGCAATACAAAAGAATATCCGATCAAATTAAAGATGGAAAACTCCGAGTGGAAGATCAAGCAAAAGTGGAGAAGTCTCTTGTAGAAAAAGTTTCAAGAAATATTAATAGTTTGTTATCTGATGAGAAGTTGTTCCTTGACGTCAATACTTTTAAGCAGATATTTGATCTTCTGGGCGGAGGTATCAAGATAAATGGAGAGTATGTACCGGTAGAATTAAAGAAATTAGATGCGGCAATTAATAATGTGAGGAAATTATAATGGTAGGAAATGATGTTAATAAAAAAGAAGCGCCAAAGAAAACAGTAAAAGAGGTACTTACAATAGTAGAGATGGATAGTACTGCGAAAGATACGTATTTTTCCAGAGAAGTTTTCAAAATGGAAGAGGGAGCACAGGATAAACGTGAGGAAACTAAGAATAGACGCGATTGGCTGGTAATAGCAGATATCTATAACAAGGATCCAGATACTGCTGAGGACGGAAATGGGAAATATACTCAGAAATTTCACCTATGGAATTATTTAAAATTCAAGTTGGCTAACAAGAAAATCACGGAAAACGATATATTTTCATATGCTTATATCAGGAATGCTGCTTTGGTGTTATATATCCGTGAAGTAATACTTAATGAGAATGTTGAGGAACAGTATGAATCAGTTAGAGAGTATTATATGGAAGAAGATGGAAAAACAAACACAGTTCAGGCCTCATTCTACAAGTATTAGCAATAGTTCTGTTTTGAAAGGATAAGGTTTAATTATGTTTGAAGAATGTAAGAATAAACCAAACCATTTCTTTATTGCCGCCCATATGGACGATCTTACAAATGAGATGATAAACTGGATTACGAAAGTTAATTCAACAAATCTATCCGATTATTTTTTCTCAATCCAAAATATATCGCTAAAGAACCCTGGAAACTTATTCTTATCGCCAAGTCCCTATAAACATATAGAAATGACTGGTGAATTATTAAAATTGAAAAATTTTGTTAACGGTTTAGTGATTACCGGTGAATATCAAGGATTCAATCTAATAAATGTCTAATAAAGTTAGGTTTTATAGCAGATATTGACTTGTTCCCAACGACTGTTGACATCAATCTCATTGCCTCGAGGCAGGTGGAAATTAAAAAAAATCACATTTTGCGGATGACTTTTGTGCTGAAATCAAAAGGGCTGGCAAAATACCGGCCTTTTTATACCAATAAGAATCTTGGCTATGAAGGCTTTAATCTGAAAATGCTAGAGCCGTATGAGATGTGGTATGCCGAATATCAGGAAAAGCCGAGTTTTCATTATCAGTTTGATATGTGGCAGTATACGGAAAACGACAAGGTACCCGGCATTGAAACAAACGTAGATATTAATTTTTCCTTTAAGGATTATGCCAACTCTTAGGCAGTCTCTGATTTAAGTTTTTCTCCTCGCCAAAGGCAAGAGGAAAAGCGGATAAAATTGTTCTTAATGTTAGCGCGAATACAAATTAAATCAGCACTTCCTCAGTACAATGGCAGATAGATACGGCAGGCTCACCGCAGGCTTTGCTGCGGATGAGATAGGGAGAAAATAAGAACTCCGGCGGGTTTGCCCCAAGGTACAAAAAGTATTTTGCAGAAAGAGAGAAGAATTGCTATGCTGCTTACCTGCTAATTTTATGCCCGTTCACTGATGAGCAAAGAAAGTGTTCGGATTATTCTGCCGGACAGCATCCGTAGAGGGAATGGAGAAAAGGTTCCGGTGCTGTATTTGCTGCACGGTATGATGGGAAATAATACAGACCGGCTGCGGTATACGTCGCTTGAACGGTATGCGAAGAATTATAAGGTGGCCGTTGTGATGCCGTCGGCCCAGAACAGCTTCTATCAGAATTTGCCTGCGGCAAGAAGCTATTATGATTATGTGGCAGATGGAGTGCCGCAGTTGGCACAAAGCCTGTTTCCAATATCGGGAAAATAGGAGGAAAACTTCATTGCCGGCCTTTCTATGAGCGGCTACGGTGCTTTTTTGATTGGCCTGAAGAATAGCGACAAATTCAGCTGCGCCTCCAGCTTTTAAGGTCCGCTTGTTTTTTATCGCGACATCCGTGAGGGATGGTATCAGTCCCAGTACGTCGAAGAGCACAAGCTTTTTGAGCAGGTGGAAAATATAGGCAAAGAAGGAGATATTTTTACCCTGTTGGAACAACTGCTGCCGCAGAGCCTGCCCAAGCTGTTCATCAGCTACGGCAGACAGGATTTTATCTATCCGGAATTTTGCAAAATGCGGCAGTATCTTTCCAAAAAGCAAATCCCTTGTTTTGTGCAGGACGGTGACGGGGCGCACGACTGGACATACTGGGATAAGCAGATTGCCGATTTGCTGGCATGGCTTCCCTGGAACAGCACCCGTAAAACTGCCGCAAACTTGCGGAGAGAAGTGTTGACGGATGCTAAAGAGAAAACTCACCCAAAATTCCCAATATGAGGATTTTTAGGTGAGTTTTTTGTTTAAAACTATGTGGTGAGATTCATAGATGCAGTTGTGTTGATTTTTTTGGGAACGGAGGATTGAAGCTTTTTTAACCCAAACAAATACAAAAGATTTTGTCCGCAGAATTTTGGCTCTGAACAAGCGGACTTTCTTTTCACAGTTTAAGACAATTCTGTGGAAAATCACTCTGCCTTGCAGACCAATACCCAGTCGTGAGAGCCCTCAAAACGTTCTGGCGGGAAAAAGGAAGGAAGGTTTTCCGCCGCGTAAGCGCCAATGTAACTGTAAGTACCGCTTACCGGGCAAAACCAGAAAGCGGAAAGAATTTTACCGGCAAAACGACGCTGCAATTCTGATGAGAAAATCAGTTGGCGGCCGGTAAACGTATAGGCGTAAAAGAATTGTTCTCCCGCCAATACGGGGACGTATTCCTCTTTCTCTTTTTGGTTGGCAAGCAGTTGGGGCATGGGCTGGGCCTGTGCATAATCCACAGCCTCCATTAATTCGCGCAGGTGGTGCATTTGGTTGGCAGCGGGGTGGTGGATGGCTTGCTGCCAAGTGTCGGGGGAATGATAGGCTCGGCCCTCGTCGGTATCTGCACTGCAAAACTGCATGACGGCGCTGTGGCCGTAAGTAAAGCCGCAGCAGCCGAAAAAGACAGACCAGTAAGCAAAGCGGCGGATGTCGGGGGCATACCAGAAGTTCTCTCCGGTCTGCTTCAATCCCTTGGTAATACGCTCATAGCAGGGTTCGCCGTCTATGGTCGGCTTGACGGGGGAAAGAGACAGGTCGTTTTCGGCAAAGCGCCAGTTATCTTCAGCAAATAGGCGGCGGCCTTTTTCGATAAATTCTTCCCGGCGGGCTTCAATCTGGCTGTAGGTGCTGTGCCCTGACTGAAACATATTAAAATCAAGCCAGTCGGCCTTATGGAACCACTGGCTTGAGCTGGTGCTGCCAAACGGATGATACGTGACCAGCTGCTCCGGACACTCCGTTTTAAAGATTTTGCCCATTCGGTTCCATACCGCATAGCCGACATTGCCGAGGATATCTCCACCCACAAGCCAGATGATGTTAGGGCGTTTCCCATAGCGTACAGAAAGGAAATGAGCGTAGGCGGCACCGTTTTCTTCGTTGAGAAACCCTCTTTCATAGTTGGTGCCCCAGATAGGCACCAGCGCGGCATAAAGTCCTTTGGCTTCCGTCATGTCCAACGCGCGGTCCAATATCGACCAATAATTGTTTTCGACGTCGGTATTGGGGCATGCAGGGTCGTTTTCTACAAAAGGCGCCAGTCCGTATGCGTTGGTTTGCGGTAGGACATGTGTCACCATGATTTGAATGACGTTAAAGCCTTTGGAACGGCGGTTTTCAAAATAGGTTTCCATTTCTTCCAGAGACAGTTTTTTCAGAAGCAGCCAAGCTGTGTCACCTAGCCAAAAAAAAGGGGTATCGCCGTTTACCATGGCCCTGTGGTTAGAACTGATTTTTAGGCTGCCGTTTTTCCATGGAATTGAAGCATGTTGCATGTCAAAATCTCCTTTGTTATGATTCTATACTATCAGTTTTTACTTTAATTATGTTTTTGGATATGTCGTAAGGCGAACATGCGCAAAAGCGTATTCTTTCAAGGCAGCAACGATTCCATCTGACTGACAATCTGTCAGCCGTCGGCTTTTTCTCTTGCCTGAGAAGGCGCTGAGCTGCCGCGAATGATAATTTGAGTGCCAATTTCAATTTTTACATATTCGCTGGTATCGCCGTTTATGCGGGCTAACAGCCGTTCTACAGCCAGTACCCCCAGTCTTTTCTTTGGTACGCTTACTGTGGTTAGCTCCGGGCTTAAAAGGCGGCACAGCGGGATGTCGTCAAATCCTACCACAGAAATATCACCCGGAATGTGATAGTCGCGTTCTTTTAAAGCGCGGATGGCCCCGGCGGCCAGGATATCATTGTCAGCAAAAAAAGCTGTGGGCAGCTTAATCCCGCTGTCCAGATAGGCCAGCATATCAAAATAGGCGCTGTCCAGCGCGGGAGAAAGCCGGAGGGTGTATTCGGCTTTCTTGGTAAGCCCCAGCTTTTTTAAGGCTTTGTTGTAGCCCTCGTGCCGCTCGGAAAAATTAACGGTGCGGACACGGCTGGTAAGGTATCCGATTTCCCGGTGGCCTGCACCTCCCAGATAGGCCGTGGCGGCAAACGCCCCCTGCACGTTGTTGATGGTGACGAAATCCATGGGCAGCTCTTCAAAATATCCGTCCAGCACCACCATCGGCAAATCAAGGGTGAGAAAGGATGAAACGTATGCACTGCTGAGTTCGGTGGCCAGCAGAATAATCCCCCGCACACCGGAACTGCGGATACTTTCCAGTCTTGCTGGAATATCACTGCCAGCGGTGACATAGGTAATCATCAACCGGTAATGCGCCGCACTGAGGGTGCTGTCGATGCCCTCGGCCATTCTTGTAAAAAATGAAGTATCTAACTGTTCGGCTGCGCTTTGCTTGAAGATCAGCAGCTGAATGGCATCGGTCTCACTTATGCCGCGGTGTGGCGGTGCCTTGCTGTAGCCCATGTTTCTGGCGGCCGACAGAACCTTTCCACGCACTTCCTCACTGACACCCCGCCGGTTGTTCAGTGCCAGCGAAACGGTTGCCGACGAAAGTTTTAATTTTTCCGCGATGTCCCGTATCCGAATTCCCATAGTACTCTCCCATCTGCTGTCTGGTATAGTGCGATCTGACAAAACCGAGTGTCTTCGGGCGGCAGGGTGACCGGACAAAAATTTTGGTTACTTCTTTTATGTTTTATGACATGAAAATGAGGGATTCAGCATTCAATTTTCAGCGGCCATGCACAGTCGTAAGGCTTTTGCACCGGGGTTTCCACCGTCAGTGCATCTTGACTCTGCGTAAAGGAAAGCTTATCGCCGCCGATCAGCTGAACCTCTTTGATTTCTGCCATGCGGCTGCGTCCCATAGTGTGAATGACCCATTTTCCGCCCTCCGGCCAGCCCAGCGCAATGGCATAGCAGACATCGTCTTTGGCGGTAAAACGGAAATCACGGCAAGTATACAGACCGTTGCGGTTGTCAGAAGCTAAGCCTTCCTCCAACTGTTTCTGAATCAGGGCCACATCATAATTTCCGGTTTTGGCATTGGTGGGGCCTTCTCCGGCTGTTTTCCAAGGCCGGGGGCCATAAATGGCTTCTCCGTAACGGCGCAGCCATTCGCCAATGGCACAAAGTTGTTTTTTTGCTTCGGGGTGAAAGCTCCCGTCGGCCTGCGGACCCACATTTAAAAGCAGATTTCCGTTTTTGGCGACCACATCGCAAAGCTGATGTATAATTTCGCGGGCATTTTTATATTTTGGTTCCTGTACGATACACCAAGTAATGTTGTCTTCCAAACGGTCGTCTGTTTGCCAGGGTTCTTCCTGAATGGCATCAAATCCGCCGATTTCCACAT
>URPG01000082.1 GCA_900549675.1 uncultured Oscillospiraceae bacterium
TGGCTTTCTCCTATTGAAGCTCTTTCTGCTTTCTCTGTCCAATATGTTTGACAAACCTACATTTTTGATATTGCAAAGTTAATCGCAGTATTATTATAGGAGGATAAACAAATATCCAAAAAAATTAAAAATGCTTATTTCTCGATGAACGACAAGCAGGATTTTTGTACTTTTGAAAAGTGTAGAGGTCAGACACCAACCGGTGTGCTGCCTTTACGCTTGTTTTTTATGCCCAAATTTTGATTTATCAACAATAGTGAAAGCAGATTCTTAAATTTACAAAAAACATTTCAGAAAAAAAGCCTGTTTACGACGAAAAAGAAACGAAAGAAAAATTTAGGTTGACAATAAGAGAATAAAAAGAAGGCAATGATTAAAAATAAGTGAAAATTCTCATAAAAGCAACATTATTTACACAGGAATATCCCTTTGTTTTTTTACAAAATCTGTCCAAGTGACAATGCTAGAATACAAAACGGTAAGTGTTTTAAGACGAAATATTCCAAGAAAGATGCTGCCTTAAAATCAAACATAGAAAATAACAAAGCCTAAATTCGTTTTGCATAATAAGCAAAGACAGGAGGATAAGTACGGTTATGAAAAAAGAAAAATCCAAAACCGTCAAGAGAAGAAGGATACTTTCATTTTTTCTATCTTGTGTAATGGCAATTTCATTCAGTTCCTCTTATTTATTGGCAGAGGCGCAGACAACAAGTCAGGAGGAAAGCTTGATTTCTTCAGAACAGCCGGAACTACCGCAGGGAGAAAGTTCGGAAGTTCCGGAGTCTAATGTATCACAAGATTTACTGGTTTCTTCTTCCCACCCAATTGAGGATACAGAATCCGATTCTGAGGTTTCTATGCCAGAAGGTGAGAAACCAAATTTTTCCCACCCCGTCATTAATGAAGCGGCAGTACCTTTGGATATGAATCCGTTTATTAGCGAAATGAATATTATGAAAAAGGTAAATGGAACCTATATCAAAATTGAAAATATAGAAGAAGATATTTTTGATGAAGATGAAATTAAGGTGCTTTTTGATTTTGTGATACCGGCACAAACGGCAACCAAAGAAAATAAAACATTCACCTTTCAGCTTCCGACAGACGGTATGCTGTGGACAGAGGTCACAGATGGTGAACTGGAAGAGTATAAGCAAGCGGTGGCGGATTACACGGTAAAGGATAACTTGCTTACCATTACATATCGTGATGAATTTATTGAAAAAAAAGAATTATCTCCCATTTGGGGAAGCTTTTTTATTGAAGGAAAAGCAGAACTGCAAGAGGAGGGCACACCCGGTAAAGAAGTGGTTTTTGGCGAAACAGGTTATCATTTTACGATAAAACCAACACCGGAAGAAAAGAAATGGGATTTAAAAGCAGAAAAATGGGGTTCTGTTCAAAATAAAACGGCAAGCTATACGGTAAAAATTTCCACGCAAAAGGGGACAAAAGAAGAGATTGACATAAAAGATTCACTGGACAGTGTGAAGGCCCGGTACATAGAGAATAGTTTTAAAATGATAAAAAGAAATGCAGACGGGGCAGTCGACAGCACTTTTTCGGCAATACCCGAAATTATACAGGAAAACGGCAAACCTGCTTTTCAATATTTAAATCTCCCCAAGTTGGAAAGCAAAGAAAGCTATGAAATTACTTATGAGGTGAAAATAGATGCTGATTTCTTTACAGTAGAGGGTAAACCAATCAATGGAGTTAAAAAGCTCAAAAATAAGATTGTGGCAGAAAGCGGACCTCATAAAGATGAGCGTGATTTTTCAGTAGACTTCCGGAACCAAATCATTCAAAAAGAAGGTACTGCCAAAGTAAAAGATAACAAAATTATTTGGACAATTACCATTAACCGAGAAAAAGCAGATATTAGCGGCTGGGTGCTGACAGATGAAATGACATTGCCGAGCGGCCAAAAAATAGAACTGAAAGATATAAAGGGTGTTTTAAAGGACTCATCGGGAAATATAATCGACGGCAATGTTTCCTTTCCTTATACTTTCCCTGCCGAATCAAATGATACCTATACCTTAACGTATGAAACGGCCCTAGGGGATTTGGGGCATAAAGATAGCGAGAAATATCAAAACAAAATAACTATTACCGACGGTGAGAACGAATACCAAGGTGATAAGACCGTTACAGTTACCGCAGACCATCAGACCAAGACGGCACAAAAAGAAACAGAAGACATTCCTGGGGCGGATGCTGAGAAATATATTTGGCAGACTGTTCTAAAAATTCCCAAGGGGGGATTGCCCGCAAATCTTTCTTCCTATAAAGACGTGGCAGGAGAACATCTCTATTTTACAGGTGACACGTTTGAGGTGGGAGAAAATACAAAGGAATTTGTGATTTTAGGAAAAAACATAGAACAAGAGGTTCGTTTAACAGAAGGCGTAGATTACGACTTGGTTTTCTATGAGGACAGTGAAAAAGAAGAAAATTCCTATACAATGGAAGATTTAAAAAACAATAAAGCACTGAAAGCGAAGGCGTTTAAAATCTTGTTTCTAAAAGATATCGATGAAACCAAAGTTCAGGAACTTCATTTCTCTTATGGAACGTATGCGGATTACAGTTGGATTCAGGACCAAAACAACAAAACATTTATAAACAAAGCTTATTTTACCATAAACGGAAAAACAGAGGTGGACCAAGCACAAAAAAATTACAGTAAAAAATATTCTCTGCTTAAGCAAGCAAGCCCGAATGGTGAAAAGCATACTTATACCAATCAGAATTTAAATTTAAAGTATCAAGAAATTGACAATCAGCTTTATTACCGCCTATTAGTAAACATGGAAAAAAATCAAAAAGGAAAATTGTTGATTACCGACACTCTGCCGGCAGGTACCACTTTGGTCAAAGATTCTTTTGCAGCTTTTTTCTATGACAATGATTACTATGAACATAAAGGCTACAATGTCAAAATTGATGATTTAGTTCAGTGGGAAGTAAAAGACAATCAACTGTTCATTGAAGTGGAAAAAGGATATGAAGGCAATGCACTGGTGTTTTACTACACATTATCGATAGAGGAGGATGAAAGCTGGCAGAATCATGAACAGACCTCTAAAATTTATCGTAATAAAGCGGAACAAGGCGACAGTACTGCCGAACACGAAACCGAAGTTACAAGAAATAATAAAGTAATTGAGAAAACCGGGGATTCTTCTCAAAAAGATATCATTGATTACCGTGTGACTATTAATCCTCTGGGCAAAGATTTAGATAAAAGTGCAGATACCCTTACCATGACCGATTATTTGCGGGCCAATCTACAGGCGGCCAAAAAAATAGAGCTGCTGAAGGATTCTGTGAAATTATACCGTTATGACAGTCAAGCCAAGGAAAATCATTATAGAGGAGAAGAACTCGGCGAACGAGAGTATGGCTATGTATATGACGGTTATCGGTATACGACTACTTTTACGCTGCCCGACAGCACTCCGCTTGTTTTAGAGTATTCCTACTATTTTGAGGCGGTGCAAGAAGAGGGCGAAGTGACGGTATCCAATACGGTAGAGCTAAAAGGTTTGGGCAAAGACCACGGTGACGAAGCCAAAAACACCGTAAAAACCTCTGCCAGCGGAGGTACTTCTTATAAAGCGCAAGTAACGCTGTATAAGGTAGACAGCGAAGATTATCAGAAGCTGCTGCCGGGGGCTGAGTTTTCACTCTATCAAACCACGGTGGAAGAATATAGAAAAAATAAAGAGTGGCAGTTGGTGTCAGACAATTTAATTTCCGATGAAAAAGGCGAAATTCACTTTGTTCCCAAAATGAATACAAAAAGCGGTTCTTCTGCGCATTCGATTGAACGTTCTTCGCAAATTTTATACCGGTTGGTGGAAACCAAAGCCCCCGAAGGCTATCAATTAAACGAAAATAATCATTTCTATTTTGTGTGGCTGCCGGATTCCGAACAAAATATCGAACAGACCGTAAAACAAATTACGGAAAGATTAATTCATCCCATCAATGAACTCAGTAAACCCGAAGAACAAATTTCCGCGGGGCAGGTAAGGATTTTTCTCAATACAGGCGGAGAAATGTATATCACCAATGCCTATGAGAATTTGACGGTAGAAAAGTTTTGGGAAGATGAATTTGGAAACCCCCTGACCCCGCAGACAAAAGAAATTGAAGTCAAACTCTATCGGCAAAGCAAAAAAACGGTGGGGCATAAGGTGAAAGTTACAGCAGGCTCTCCCAATACAAAGATATCAGCAGAGCAAACCATTTATGTAAAAGACGGCTCTGATGTAACAATTCATATTGCCGGAAATTATTATTGTTCCGATTGGAAAGCTATAAAAAACGGGGAATTTTGGCATAATGTCAATGTGGGAAATCAAAAAGATTTCTCTTATACGATTACTGACATTCAAGAAGATGCAGAGTATCGGTTTGAGGCAATGAATTGGTTTGATTGGATTGATTTACAGCTTAGCGGCTATCAAAAAGCAGAAGAAAGTGAAGGTGAGAAAGAAGAAGTTGATTTAGTTACTTTACGTCAGGAAAATAATTGGAAGTACAGCTGGTCAAATTTAGAAATCCAGGATAAGGATGGGAATCCGTATTTCTATTTTGCCGAGGAAGTCAATGTTCCGGCTGGCTTTAAGGTTGAATACAGGAACAATGGAATTTTTTCCGGTGGAATTTTAATACTGAACATTTGGGAAAAAACACATGCAAAACTTCCCGAAACAGGAGGTGACGGACAGAATTTTCCAATGCTTGCGGGGGTTATGATGATGTCTTTCAGCACTGGAGTTTATTGCAAAATCAGACGCAAAAAACAAAATGCCGACCATCAAATAAAATAGGAGGAAAAAATGAAAAAATTAAAAACAAAATTGACAGCTTTTGTGCTGTCAGCACTTTTGGTGATGAGTATGAGTTTGCCTGCCTTTGCGGAAAGTCAGGAGAAAGGGTCTATCCTCATCAAAGGAAATACGGCACAGACTTTAGTGGGCAAATCTTTTGCATTTAACCGCTACAACGACCACAGACGAAACGAAGGTGGCCTATACAGTCAATGCAAAGTATACAGATGTTTTATGTACGGTTATTGGTAAGCTGAAAAGTGGTTCACTGGCACAAGAGGGAGAGGTCATTCCCTATTTAGAGGGAATGCAAAACGATGCAGGGC
Organism: uncultured Oscillospiraceae bacterium; assembly: GCA_900549675.1. Lineage (GTDB taxonomy): Bacteria > Bacillota > Clostridia > Oscillospirales > Acutalibacteraceae > Scatolibacter. The sequence goes on from URPG01000082.1 coordinate 5,174, forward strand.
TTTTGCGTGAATTTGCCGATGAGGTTTATCGAGAAATAGAAGCAGGACAGATAAGTCCCGAGGGGACCGTACAGGCAACAGAACAAAATGTAAATGCAGAAAATCAGTTGACAATTCAAAACTTGGATTTGGGATATTATTTGGTTCGTGAGAGTGCCACACAGGGCGGAGCGACTTCTCTCTGTATGCTCAACTCAGTTACGAAGAGCAGTACCGTAGTCATTAAGTCGGATTATCCTACTGTTGAAAAGAAAGTACAGGAAGAAAGCTATGACTTAGATGAAAACTACGGAGAAGGTTATAATGACGCCGCCGATTATGACATCGGTGATACCATTCCATTTTCTTATTACGGTAAAATTCCGGATTTTACCGGCTATGACACCTATGAAATGGCATTTTACGATAAAATGGAGCAGGGACTCAGTTTTTTACCCGAGAGTATCAGCGTTACCATAGGAACCCAAACACTGGGTGCAAACGATTTTACTGTACATACTGAAAATGTAGAGGATGAGGGAGAAACAGCAACGTTCAGCATCGTTTTAAACGATGTAAAACAGCTTGTCCAAAAATATAATCTATCTGTCGGTGACCCAATAAGAATAGATTATCAAGCTATTTTGAATGAATTAGCAGTGATAGGTCCAACGGGGAACCGTAATACCGTGTGGCTGACGTATGATTCCAACCCTTATGAAAAAGAAAAAAGAAGAACGGAAAAAGATTCTGTGGTGGTTTTCACCTTTGCGTTAGAGGTGGATAAGGTCAATGGAGATGATCCGGAAGAAAGATTGGCAAAAGCCGAATTTGAACTGCAAGACAGCGAGGGAAAAGTCATTCCGGTCAGCAAATTAGAGGGTACGGGCAATCAATATGTCGTAGACCCCAACGGAACAGATTCTATTGTGAGTGACAGCAAAAGTGAAATTGAAATTAAAGGTTTAGACGCAGGAGAATATTATCTTGAAGAAATAAAGGCACCGGACGGTTATAACAAACTAAAAGACAAAATTAAAGTTGTGGTAACTGCTGCCTATAAAAATCGTCAAACTTGGAGCGGAGCCGATACGCATGAGATGATTGAAAATTTGTCTGCCACGGTGGGAAAAGACGCTGTCCCTGTTCAAGAGGGCATAGTACCGTTGGTGGTTCAAAATTTCTCAGGCATTCATCTGCCGGAAACAGGCGGTGTGGGTACAGCCATGTTTACCGCAGGCGGAACAGTTCTCATGGGAGCGGCGGTTGTTTTACTGGTTAAATTCAAAAAAAAGGAAGATAAATTTATTGATCGATAAAAGGAGTGGAGGCTTTGCAAAAGAAAATTACAATGACAGTGCTGGTAATTATATTTTTGCTGGGGGCCTCCCTTTTTATTTATCCAACTGTCAGCAATTGGTTAAACCAACAAACTCAAAGCCGTGCTGCCGCCAATTATTTAGAGGCGGTACGGCATTTTAAGACAGAAGAGTATCAAGCTGAAAAAGAAAAGGCACATCAGTATAATCAGTGGTTAACGGAAACCTATTCTTCTCTTAACGAAGCAGTTTTATCAGAGGAGAAAAACACCCATTCTATCTATAAAACAGTGTTAAACGGAGGAGAAAACGGTATCATGGGTATTTTAGAAATTCCCGTGATTGATGTATATCTACCTATTTACCATGGGACAGATGATGAGGTATTGCAGGTAGGGATTGGCCATTATCTTGGTTCATCCATGCCGGTGGGAGGCAAAAGCAGTCATGCTGTTCTGACAGGGCATAGGGGGCTGCCGTCTGCTAAACTATTAACGGATATTGATAAGATGCAGGAGAAAGACTTGTTTTACATCCATGTGTTGGATGAAACCTTAACCTATCAAGTAGACGATATTCGTACGGTAACTCCGTTGGTACTGGAGAGCATGGATATCATGCGGGGAGAAGATTATGTGACATTGGTGACTTGTACGCCTTATGGCATTAACACACATCGTTTACTGGTAAGAGGGAAACGTGTGCCAACAGATGAAAAAACTGCGCCTGCTATGGCAAACGTTGAAAAACAGCAAGAAGAGAATGATATCTTTGCGGTCGTTTTCATCATTGTGCTGATTGTTTTTGTGACCACTGTAAGCAAAATTCGTTATCAAAGAAAAAAGCATCGTCCAAGTGAATCTCATGAACAAAATAAGCAAGAAGAGCGGACAGGAGGCTTGTAATGAAAAAAAATAAAAATTATAAAAAACCCGTATGGACAGTAATAAGCTGTCTGTTGATTTGTGGATTTGCCGCGCTTCCTGTTTTTGCCGATTCTGCTTATCGTAAAGAACAGCAAGGCAGTATTGCCATTGAGTTAAAGGATTTGGGAACAAGGCGGGAAAAGGTAGAATTGGAGATTTATCAGGTAGGCGAAGCGACAGGAGAGAGCAAGCCGGATTTTAACTGGATAAAAGACGTAAACAGCAGTATGGCGGCAGATGATTTACAGTATGCGGAAACACAGCAGAAAGCGGCAGAAGAGCTTGAAAAATTTATCTCAGCACATCAGATAAAGCCCCTGCAGGAGGGCCTGACAGATTCCAAAGGTAATATAGGGTTTTCAGATTTAAATCAAGGTGTTTATCTGGTTCGTCAAGCAGAAGAATCCTCTTATGGGATTGTAGAACCGTTTCTGGTGTTTCTCCCGTATCAAAATGAACAACGGGAGTGGATATATGAGATAAAATCATATCCCAAAGCGGAAAAGACAGTACAAAAACCGTCACCACCGCCTATTTCTCCGACACCGTCTGTTCCGACTGACGGAAGTTTAGTTGAAACAGGAGATGACAGCTCTTTGGTGATTCCCATTCTTTTGGTTACGGGTTCATTGGTTGGTGTTTTAGTGTTAGTAAAAATGAGAAAAAAGTCATCTGAATGAAACACAGGAATATTGTAAAAAAAGCCTTCTCTATCTTATAACAGAGAAAGCTTTTTTGTTTTTTAAAATCTATAAAAATTATTTTATATTATA
>URPG01000083.1 GCA_900549675.1 uncultured Oscillospiraceae bacterium
CCTTTTCTGAGAATTTCTCCTGCTTGTGCAAGTTCTTCTTGATATTCTTCCTTTAAAATAATGGTTTTCATATTGATCCTGATTTCATTGATAAAATATAAAAGCAAAGATGCTGTTTGTCATTATCTGTTTTGTGAACTTTTTGTGTTTTAATGAGGACTAAATAACCGCAGTTCATTCTTGTGAGGACAACTGCTCCGCACGATAAGCGGCAATCAGGGGGTCAATGATTTCATCCAATTCACCTGCCAGAATATTGTCCAAATGATAAAGGGTAAGACCGATTCGGTGGTCGGTTACACGATTTTGAGGATAATTATAGGTACGGATTCTCTCGGAGCGGTCACCGGTGCCTACCTGACTTTTACGTTCTTGTGCCACCTCAGCATGTGCTTTTTGAATTTCCTGATCCAACAGACGGGAACGCAGAACTTTCATCGCCTTATCTTTGTTTTTTAACTGACTGCGTTCATCTTGACATTCTACCACCATACCTGTGGGAAGGTGAGTGATACGAATAGCGGAGGAGGTTTTGTTGACGTGCTGGCCGCCTGCACCGCTGGAACGGAATGTATCAATCTGCAAATCTTTAGGGTTGATTTCAATGTCGACATCTTCGGCTTCGGGAAGAACAGCAACAGTAGCGGTGGAGGTGTGAACGCGTCCCTGTGTTTCCGTTTCGGGAACCCGCTGTACACGATGCACGCCGCTTTCAAATTTTAGTTTTGAATACGCACCGGTACCTTCAATCATAAAACTGATTTCTTTAAAGCCGCCGATTTCGGTTTCATTGAGATGAGCAACCTCTACATTCCAACCGTTTTTTTCGGCATACATGGTGTACATTTTGAAGAGAACAGCGGAGAAGAGTGCCGCCTCGTCGCCGCCGGCACCGCCCCTGATTTCAACGATAACGTTCTTGTCGTCGTTGGGGTCTTTGGGCAACAGCAGAATTTTAAGGGTTTCTTCGGTTTCTTTTAGGGCAGTGTTGGCTTCTTTGAGTTCCAGTTGTGCCATTTCTTTCAGTTCACGGTCAGAGGTGTCCTCGATGATTTCTTTGCAGTCCCGAATGGTTTCTAATAGTTTTTTATATTTTCTATAATTTTCCACAATGGGGGTGATGTCCTTGTGCTCTTTCATGAGCTTGGCATAGAGCTCACGGTCTGTTGCCACCGTGGGGTCATAAAGCTTTAAATTTAATTCTTCGTATCGATTTTCAAACGCTTGTAAATTTTCAAACATATTTTATACCTGCCTGTTTCAAGTTTTTTATTTAGTATTTTTAAATGAATTTATAAATAAAAACAGAACAGCTAGGTTTCTTCCTCGGTATTTTGATGAATAATTTTTTTTATATTTTTTTCGCATTTCAGGCGGGGGAGCATAATTTCACGTCCGCAGTTTGTACAGCGGATTTTAAAGTCCATGCCCACTCGCAGGGTTAAGAAATCATAACAACCGCAGGGGTGCGGTTTTTTCATTTTTAAAATATCGCCGATACGCACATCCATTCGTGAATTCACTCCTTTCTCAGTTCTTCTGTTTGAGAAACAAAATCATTATAGCGGGCAAGATTTTTCTCATAAATATCGTTTGCTTCCTCAGCATCATAGGCAATCAGCCGTACGTGAGTTACCGAAGGATATTGTGCAGGATATGATTCTAAAACAATATTTTCAGTTTGCTTAAATTCTATCATTTGACCAGACTTAATTTCTTCTGTCCAAGGGTGGTTGTCAGTATCCGTTACGGCAATGTTTTCATCTATCCGGAAAGTACCCAGTTGCCATGTGTTTTGTGCGTCACTTTGCACCGCCACCAGAAAATGTCCGTTATCCGATTGAAGTACACAGGCTGTTTGCCAAGGGACAGCTGATACTTTAAATCGGACATATAAAATGCCGGCCAAAAGAAGAATGCAAACAGAAACGACGGAAATCACAAATTTCTTTTTTAATTTCAACTTATTTACCTCCTTTGGTTTATAAGGGGATATTGTTTTATTATACTACAAGACAGTGTATTTAGCAAAATGAAATTCATTTTTTTGATTTTAAATAAAAAAGCAGAATTAAGGGAACAATTCTTCCTTTTTTACAAAAAGTTGTCTTTTACAGGGCAACTTTTTTGTTTTTGACAGGGGGTAGTGTAAGACATGACAGAAAGGGTGATGAATTGGAAGAAATAAAAAAACGTATAATGGCCGGTTATGAACAGCTTGCCTTTGGTGATGTGAGCGACCCCGTACGGCTGCTGTTCCAAGAAAAAGTAACTTTAGCGGCTTTGCGGAAGATGAATCTTTTTAACATTGCACAAATTAAAAAGAAAGACAGTGAGGTGGATATTAAATTTTTTGACCGCATGAAGGCTTTGCAGTGCTTGCAGGAAATGGAACATGACAAACCGAAAGCCACCGAGTTCTTACAGGCAATTCGACAGGCAGCTGACGCAATGAGGGATGATGACGAGTGAAAATGGTTCCATTTTCGAGGAAACAAATGCGGGTACTGTCATGGTGGTGCGAAACCAGTAAAGACAAGGATCATTTAGCTGTTATTTGTGATGGTGCCGTTCGGAGCGGCAAGACGGTTTGTATGGGTATTTCTTTTATGCTGTGGGCTTTTAGTCAGTTTGAGGGACGCGCTTTTGGCATTTGTGGAAAAACCATCCGTGGAATTCGCCGCAATTTAATCGCAGACTTAATTCCTTTGCTCAAAGAAATTGGGTTTGAGGTAACAGAAAAACTTAGTGAAAATCATTTGACCCTTTCACTTTATGGACGCACCAATCGGTTTTATCTGTTTGGTGGACGCGACGAGGCCTCTGCCGCCTTGATACAAGGTGTGACCTTAGCCGGTGTTTTATTGGATGAGGTGGCTTTAATGCCCCGCTCTTTTGTGGAACAGGCAATGGCAAGATGTTCGGTTAGCGGCTCGAAATTATGGTTCAATTGTAATCCTGAAAATCCGCAACATTGGTTTTATCAGGAATGGATTATCAAAGCAAAGGAAAAAAAGGTTTTGTATCTGCACTTTACCATGGAGGACAATCCTTCTCTTACAGAAGAAACTAAACAGCGATACCGCCATTTGTTTGCGGGAACCTTCTACGAACGCTTTATCGAAGGAAAATGGGTGGCGGCAGAGGGGCTAATTTATCCGTTTGCAGCAGAACTGCTTTGTCATGTTCCCGATGTACTGTTCGAGGACTATGTTGTTTCTTGTGATTACGGCACTATCAATCCATCTTCTTTTGGCCTTTGGGGAAAACATGGAAAAACATGGTATCGAATAGACGAATATTATTTTGCCTCAAGGGAAACAGGTTGTCAAAAGACAGACGAAGAGCATTACGTTGGATTAGAAAAATTATGCGGTGAAAAAAACGTGCGTGTGGTGGTGGTAGACCCCAGTGCCGCCAGCTTTATACAGACAATTCAGCGTCATGGAAGATTCAAGGTAGTAGCGGCAGAAAATGCCGTGACAGACGGCATCCGCATGACAGGCAATGCCTTAAAGACAGGCAGAATCAAAATTTGCCGCAACTGCATTCATGCCGTAAAAGAGTTTGGCTTATACCGCTGGCAAAATGACAGCACAAAGGACTTGCCGGTAAAAGAAAATGACCACGCTATGGATGATATCCGTTATTTTGTCAGCACCATCCTCATGAGGGAGTCAGAATCAAATGTGGTGGCTTTTGCCGTCAGTCGGAGATGAAAGAGGTGAGAAAAATCAAGTTATTTCAATCCAAAAAGAAAGATAAGTATGCCGCCTTAAGTGTGCAGACAAGAAACAAGCAGGACAATGTTTTGTCAATAAGCGGCGGCGAAAGAGCGCTGTATCGTGCTTTGCGTGAGAATGTTCCGATTATCGATGCTTGTATTGATAAATTGAGAAGATTAATCGGAGAATTTTCTGTCAGTTGTAAAAACCCAACAGCAGAAAAAGAGTTGCGTTCCTTTTTACAAACAGTGCCGGTAAATGTAAATGGTACGGGAATTGACCGCTTCATCGGCAGTTATTTTGAGGAACTGCTCACGTACGGCAATGCAGTGGGAGAAATGGTTTTGGCAGGGGGTGAAATTTGTGCGCTCTACAATGCTTCTTTAGAAGATATTTGCATAGAAGAAAGCGGCAATTTGCAGACTGCCATTTACCGCTTAGAAAAAGGCAAGAAAATTCCCTGCCGTTATCCACAGCTGCTGCTGACCTCGGCATTGAACCCACGGGCAGGAGAGATAGAGGGTACTTCCATTTTAAAAGGACTTCCGTTTGTCAGCAGTATTCTACTCAAAATCTATCGCACGGTTGGAACCAACTGGGAACGCATGGGGAATGTCAGATTTGCGGTGACAACACCGGCAGATTCACAATCCGGTATTTATGCGCAGGAGCGTGCCAAACAAATGGCGGAAGAATGGAAACGTGCTATGCGCAGTCATGAAGTCAGTGATTTTGTGGCAGTGGGCGATATTTCCATTCAGGCAATTGGAGCGGACAATCAAATTTTGAACAGTGAAGTGCCGGTACGGCAGATGTTAGAGCAAATCGTAGCCAAAATGGGAGTGCCTCCCTTTTTATTGGGGCTCTCGTGGTCTTCAACGGAGAGAATGTCGAGCCAGCAGGCGGATATTTTAACCAGTGAGTTAGATTCTTATCGAAGTATTTTAACGCCTGTTATTGCCAAAATATGCCGTACTTGGCTGATGCTCGGCGGCTATGAGAGCGAATGTGAAATTGAGTGGAGTGAAATCACCATGCAGGACGAAGTCGACCATGCCAACGCCAGATATCTCAATACAAAAAGCGAGGCACTCCAAAGAGAATGGGAGAGAAAAACAGAATGAGCGGGTATATTTTAGAAAAATCAAAGATAGAAAACGGCGATATGGAGAAAATCAATCAATTCACCAGACGTAAATTTGCGGAATCAGAAATTTATACTTTTTCTCTGGTACTTTGTGACAATGAAATCGACAGAGATTATGACCGTTTTTCTCTAAGGGCACTCCGCCAATTACAAACTCTTTTTGTGGGCAAGACCTGTATTTTTGACCATGAACGAAAAAGTGCCAATCAGACGGCACGAATTTTTGATACAAAAATTCAGACACAAGAAAGACAAATGCCTTGGGGAGAACGTTATACACAATTGATTGCCAAAGCCTATCTGCCGATGACAGATAAAACGCAGGATTTAATCACTGCAATTGAAAGCGGTATTTTGAAAGAAGTCAGTGTCAGTTGTGCTGTATCAGAGAGCCGCTGTAATCTCTGCGGAAAAAGCAGTTGTATGCACCAAAAAGGAAAAAAGTATAAGGGTGAAATTTGCCATCAGATTTTTGAAGGAATCAGCGATGCTTATGAGTGTTCTTTTGTGGCGGTTCCGGCACAGCGTGCAGCGGGGGTTGTCAAATATTTTGCAGGACAGGAGGTGAAACAAGTGAAGGATATCTTAAAAAATATTTATGAACGAGAAGGAATGAGCATGGATGCAGAGCAGGTGAATCAGTTGGCAGAGTATTTAAAAAAATTAGAAGAAAAAGCCGAGTGGGGCGAGAAATATCATGAGGATTTAAGCCGAAAAGTGATTAAATATAGCACACTGGCACAGCCTGATATGCCGAGAACGGTTATGGAATCAACAGTTGAAAAACTTTCCTTGTCGGAGCTGAAAACCATGGCGGATGTCTATCAAAAAATGGCAGAAAAAAGCTTGCCGATTCGCCCGCAGTTATGGAAAGCACCAACGGTAAGTGATACGCAAAAAGATAATGAATTTAAAATATAAAAAGGAGAACGAATATGGAATATTTTGAAAATCTTACATTAGAAAAGGCAATGTATGGTGTTCCTGGTAAAAGCTTTACGGAAGTTTTGGAGGGAATGGATTCTTCGGAAAATTACAGGGGAACTCCCCTAGAGGGGCTTGATGCCTACCAAAGGCAGCTCAAACGGTTTGGCATTAAGGTGAGCGGGCCCGGTTCGGACCGCTTGGAAAAATTTTTTGAGAGCTCCTCCAGTGCCGCACTTTTTCCGGAATATGTGGCTCGTGCGGTTTCGCAGGGCATTCAGCAGGGCAGTAAGGTTGAGGATTTGGTGGCAACGGTCACCAAGATTGACGCCAGAGATTATCGCTCTATGACAGCAGAAAGCAAAGATAGTTCAAATGGCTTTGCGACAGTGCAAGAGGGAGAAGAAATTCCGCAGATTTCGATTCGTACTTCTCCCAATTTAATTAATTTAACCAAAAAAGGCAGAATGATTGTTTCTTCTTATGAAGCACTTCGTTTTCAGAAACTGGATTTGCTTACCATAATGTTAAGACAAATTGGGGTTTCCATTGCGGCCTCACAGGTAGAAGAGGCCATAAAAATTATTGAAAACGGTGACGGAAACATTGGTGCTGTAGAAACAAGAGCCATTACGGGAACAGAACTGACCTATGAGGAATTTATCAAGCTTTGGGGTGAATTATCTCCCTATAACCTCAATACAATTGCGGCTGGAACCGATGCTCTCCAACAGATGATGCGGATTGAAGAATTTAAAGATTCGTCGGCAGGTATGAAGTTCCACAGAACCGGCGAATTGTGTACTCCCTTAGGCGCTAAAATTATCCATGTGCCCAGTATGAAACCCGGGTTGCTGATTGGGTTGGATCACCACTGCACACTGGAAATGGTACAGGCAGGAGAGGTTTTGGCAGAGGCAGACAAGTTAATTGACAGACAGCTGGAAAGAGCAGGTATTTCGGTCATTTCAGGATTTGCAAGAATTTTTGATAAGGCGGCAAAAGCAGTCACTTTTGCATAAGATTTAGAAACTGCCTGCCTTTTGGCAGGTAGTTTTTCTTTTTAAGGAGGAAAACGATATGAATGATGAAAAAGTAAAAGAACTTTTTTTCTTGATCAGCGGTGAAAAAGCAGAACAGGAGGAAGAACGTCTGCATTTATGTGAACAGCTTTGCAAAAGTGCTTACCGAGAAGTTCAGAATGCGGTAAAAGAAAATTTACCGCAAGAAATTTATCGAAATTACCAACCAGCCTTGGAAGAATTAGCGGCGGCAAAAGCTTTTTATCATCTGCTGTTGTTGGATGAGTCAAAACAGGCGGACTTGATAGAGGATACTCATTTAAAAATTATATTGGGAGAAAAAAGTGCAAAAGCAGAAAATTTTTATTGGGTCTGTAAAAGAAAAGTGGCGGTTATCTTAAAAGACAATACATTCTTTTTTGGAACGACGGAATGTGGTGAGAAAGATGAATGACATCAGCAAAAAGGTTTTTATCCGTCAAACACCTGTAAAATGGATTGTTCAAGGCAATGTGTATCATGATAGAGGAACCTTGATTCCTTTGAATAAAAGTAAAAGTACTTTACAGTTAAAAATGCAAGATGAAATAAGGGGATTTGAGCATTTATTCTATCTGTTTTATGGAAGTTATGAACCTGACCAGAAGACAGATTGTGAATTGGTGCATGACACAGTTCGATATCGCTGCTTGTCGAGTAAAGTGATTTATTCTGAAAAGCAAAAAATAGCCGTCAGAACTGTTCTGGAGAGGTGTTGTCATGAGTTTTAGTGGCATATTGGAAAAAATAATGCCGGTTTTAGCAGATGAAATTCCGCAGGCAAATTTCTTTTTTTCTTATAGCGATACCATGAAAAATTTATCTGTAAAGAAGATTAACATTACACTGAAAGAGGTCACATTACAGGCCAAAACATTGACTCAAAAAACAATTTTAGAGGTAAACATTTTTCTTCCTTTCTGCGAGAAATTGAAAAAAGCAGAAGAAATTTTTTTGCAGATATGTCATGCCTTGACGGAGCAGGATATCCCCTTAAAAGGAATTAGCAAAGAGAGAATTCTTCATGATGAAGATTTAGCTGTGATGTTGGTACCGTGCCGTTTAACGATAGAAGCAGTTTCTATTCAAAATAAAAAGCAAATTGAAATTAATGGCGTGGCGGCAGAAATAGAATCAGCAGAAGTATCCGTTATAAA
>URPG01000084.1 GCA_900549675.1 uncultured Oscillospiraceae bacterium
AAAGATATGATTTTCCTATAATGGTATTCATAATTTTATCATATTTGTAAACTGGAAAATGAGGAGGAACGGTATGGGAACCGCAAAAGGAAAACTGGGGAGAGTAAATTATGAACCCGAAATTTCTCTGGGCAAAAAGCTGTTAAAGTTTTGGCCTCTTTATGTTATGTTGCTGCCATGCATCATCTATTATATCTTGATTTGTTATGTGCCGATGAGCGGAGCAGTGTTAGCGTTTAAAGATTATTCATTCAAAAAAGGGATTTGGGGCAGCCCATGGGTAGGGTTGAGATATTTTAATGCTTTTTTCTCAAGTTATGATTCTTTTCGCTTAATCCGCAATACACTTACGGTGGGTGTCATCAAGTGTATTTTAGAGTTTCCTTTCGCAATTCTATTGGCTTTGATGCTCAATGAGGTTCGCAACTTGAAAGTGAAAAAAATTGGGCAGACGATAACCTATCTGCCGCACTTTCTTTCTTCTGTTATCATTATCACCATTATGCAGAGAATTTTAGCACCGAATACAGGCGTGCTCAATCAAATGATTGGCGTCTTTGGAGGAGATTCGGGTACATTCTTTTTAATGGAAGAAAAGTATTTCTTTCAAATTTTATTTTCGATGGATTTATGGAAAAACATTGGCTGGGATTCCATCATTTATTTAGCGGCCATCAGCGGCGTGGATTTGTCTTTATATGAGGCGGCGGATATTGACGGTGCCAGCAAGCTAAAAAAAATGTGGCATATTACACTGCCGGCCATTCGAGGGACAATAGGTCTTCTCTTTATTATGGGACTGGGCAATATGCTCTCTTCCGGATTCGACCAAATTTATTTGCTGAGAACACCCGGCAATATGTCCGTGGCCGATACACTGGATACCTTTGTGGTAAGAATCGGTTTGCAGGGCGGACAGTTTGGTTATGCAACCGCTGTGGGTCTTATCCAGGGAGTTGTAGGATTGGTTTTGGTGTTAATCGGCAACAAGGTATCTAAAAAAGTCACCGAAGTTGGGCTTTGGTAAGTCTGACTTTAGTAAAATGTTTTTTGCATGTAAAACACATGCAGAGAGGAGAGAGGTTATGAAAAAGAGTATGTTCAAACGTCTTTTTGCCGGCGCTATGGCAACTGCCTTATGTATGGTAGCGGTGCTTTCTGGCTGCGGCAGTAAAAAAGACAACACAGCTTCCGGTGATAAGGTATCATCTGGTAGCAATGCTGCTGAAACTGGAAAAGGAGAGGCTTGGATTGCCGACCGCACCATTAACATTCAAGCTTATGTGGATGATATCGGCTATTCCTTGCCCGATGATATCAACAATACTGCTGTTATGAAAGAGCTGACAAAACGTACCGGTATTAAACTGAATATTCAGTATTCTCCCGGTGACAGTGACGCTATGGTTATGGCATCACAGCTTGCTTCTGGCACCATTCCGGATGTGATTGTAAGTTACCTTGATAACTCTACAAGACCGGAATTTCCGCTGCTTTTAAAAGCAGCGCGTGAAGATATGTTTGTGGATGTTCGTCCTTTTATGGAAAACTCCAAGGTTTACAAACGTTATCTGGAAGAAGGCTATCTGCCGACGGATGCACAAAAGAATATAACATTCCGTGAGGAGTTCGACGGTGCCGCTTATCTGCTGCCCTTGTCCGTGCCGGCTGTAGACAGATCTTTGGAATACAATCCCCAAGATGCCTACATCGGTGGTATGTATATTCAAAAATCCATTGCAGACAGCTTGAAAATTGACCCCCGCTCTATCAACACACAAGACCAACTGTATGATTTGCTGGTGCAAATTAAAAATGGCGGTTTTAAAGATGACAACGGCAACGATGTTTATCCCTTGGGACCGAAGTATTGGGGCGGTTCACCGGATTCTCTGAAATACATTGTTACAGAGTATAACTGGGGCGTCAGTGACGGCTATAACATGACAGATGACGGAACTATTTTGCATGAAGCAGAAACTGAATATGTCTATAAGAAAATCGACTATGTCAGAAAGCTTCTCGCAGAGGGTCTTATGAATCCGGAATTCTTTACGATGGATGCTACCCGTGCAGGAGAGGTTTCTCAAACTCATAACTCGGCGATTATTGCCGACGTGCATAACTATCAGGATATCGTTTATCAAACCGGAGATTGGGTGCCGCTTGGCCCGCTGAATGACTTTACCGGCGACAATTCTGAAATTAAAAGCGGTAAAAACCAAAACGGTGTTTGGGCTATTTCTTCTAAAAGTGAAAATCCTGAAGAAATCTTCAAATTCTTCGATTATCTTTCAACTCCAGAAGGTCAACTGCTTTGCCAATATGGCATTGAGGGTGAAAACTATACCATGGTAGAGGGCAAACCTGTCCTGACAGAACAAACCTTGAAAAAACTGAATGAGGGCGACACTGAATTTTTGAATAATCAAGTGGGTGCTTGCTTTGGTTATACCGGTCCTGTTTTCTTTGGCTTTATGCTGACCAATATTGACTACACACATGATTTTGGTGAAAGCCGCCCGGGAGCTATTTCCAGTACAACTTATCAAACTTCTGTTGAAATCGCAAAAGAGTATCCGCACAAGTACAAGCTTGTTCCGGGTCTTACGGCTACTTCTTATTTGGCATCCGATGAGATGGCTGATGTAAAAAGCCAAATGGACTTGCTGAACTATCAAGAAACATTGGTGCAAGCTATTTTTGCTGCTGATAAAGACGTAAAAAATATTGTTGAAACTTTTGTGGCACAGCTGAAATCAGCAGGAAATGATAAATTCAAAGATTATTTGAAAAAACTCTACGACGAAGACAACACTTCTATCAATTTTTATAAATAGTAGAAACTGTAAGAGAATGTAGTAAGACAAACAGCTGCTGTAAAATATATCGACTAAGCCGAAGGCTTAGAAAGATATTATGATATTTTGCAGCGGCTCGTTTTATTTTTATGAACAAGAACTTACACTTTGTTAAGGTGTTTTACCATAAAGCCCCGTGCTGTATAAGAAAAATAGTGACAGAGGGTGCTTTCAAGGAAGGATGATGATCCATGACTCACGCCAATACACTTTCAGGGAAAAAAATTAAAAAAAGTCTGTCGGAAAATATAACACAGGCCGTTATTTATATTCTTTTGATTGCTTTGTGCTTAATGATTATTCTGCCCTGCATTAACGTGGTGGTTTTATCCCTCAATGAGGGGAAAGATGCGGCAAAAGGCGGTATCTTTTTCTGGCCAAGACAATTTACCCTTGCGAACTATCAAGAAGTTTTTGCAGACGGAAAAATTATGTCTGCTTATAAAATTACCATTGGACGTACGGTAATCGGTACATTGCTAAGCTTGATGATTACTTCTTTAGCGGCATATGCCTTAAAAGAAAAACACTTGCCGGCCCGTACCGTGATTATCTTTTTAATTACCTTTACGATGATGTTCAGCGGTGGCACAATCCCCACCTTTATTCAATATAAAAATTTAAACCTGTTGGATTCTTTCTGGGTGTATGTGGTGCCCAGCTTAGTCAATGTTACCTATCTTTTGATGATGAGAACATTCTTTGATGCTGTGCCCGAAAGCTTAGAAGAATCTGCTAAATTAGACGGCTGCGGTTATTTTGGCATATATTGGAGAATTATGCTGCCGTTGAGTAAACCGGTTATCGCCGTAGTGGGTCTTTACACAGCGGTTAACCATTGGAACGATTGGTTCTCCGGTTCTTTCTATATGACCAATAGTGATTTGTGGCCCGTACAAACGGTGCTGCAGCAAATGCTTTCCAGAGCAATGGCGGCACAGCAGGAGATTACCTCTGTCGGCCAGGCCATTGCCAACAATGCAAATACGGTCACTTCTGATTCCCTCAAGATGGCTGCCGTAGTTGTGACAACAGTTCCGATTTTATGTGTGTATCCGTTTATTCAAAAATATTTTGCACAGGGTGTTATGATTGGTGCTGTAAAAGGTTAATCGACACTAAAATATGAAAAGGGGAGGAATTGCCAATGGGCGCAAACCGGCCGAATCAAAAATGGGATGCTTTTATTTATGGGGATGTCAATATTGATCTTGTGATTCCGGGTGTGGACCATCTTCCGCTGCCGGGGCAAGAGGATGTGGTAGCCACCATGAATACCTATGTGGGCGGCGGTGCTGCCTTGTTCACGTTAGGGCTTGGAAAATTGGGGCTGAATCCGGTTTTTCAAGGGACAGTAGGAAAAGATTGCTATGGAGATTTTATTCTGAAAGAATTTGAAAAAAGCAATATTGATACCTCACTTTTAGAAATCAGCGATGTGGAAAAAACAGGAATTTCAATTAGCTTTACCAACGAAAAAGACCGTTCTTTTTTAACCTATCGGGGAACGAATGCCGAGTTGGATGTAGAAAAAGTTAATCTTGCTCAATTGCAAAATGCCAGACATATTCATGTGACAGGCTATGAAGGCAGCAGAAATCATCAAAAATATCGTTCTTTGCTGCAAAAAGTGAAAGAAACAAAGAATACAACTGTATCGTTTGATGTGGGGTGGGATGACAGCGGTGAATGGTATGAGGGAATTGTAGAGCTTTTTCCTTATATTGATGTTCTCTTTATGAATGAAACAGAAGCCATTCATTATGGCAGAAAAAAAACAGCAGAAGATGCAGCCAAAGCATTTGCGGAAAGCGGTGCGGCAGTGGTTATCAAGCTGGGGGCAAAAGGCTCTCTGGCTTATCAAGCGGGAAATCAATACCAAGCAAGACCTTACCGTGTAAAAGCGGTCGATACAACAGGAGCCGGAGATTCTTTTAATGCCGGTTTTATCTATGGATTTTTGAAACAGAAAAATATGCAGGACTGCCTGCGTTATGCCAATGGATGCGGTGCGCTTTCCGTCACACAATTGGGAGGCAACACCGGATTTCCAACAGAAAAAGAATTGTTGCAGTTTATAAAAGAACAAGAAGAAAGGTAGTGACCAAATTGAAAATAGCAGTTATTGGCGGAGCAGGAGTAAGAACCGTTATTTTTATTAACGGATTGCTGAAACGTTATAAAGCTTTACAGATAGATGAAGTCGTTTTGTATGATATCAACCAGCCAAAGCTTGAAATTATCACAAAGCTTTGCCACCATGTCATCCAAAGAAATGAGAAAGACCTAAAACTTTCCATGGCGGCAACAGCCGTAGAGGCCATTCAAGGAGCCGATTATATTGTCACCACTCTGCGCGTCGGCGGGGATCATTCCCGTGTGGTTGATGAAAGCATTGCCCTTGAAAACGGTGTAATCGGACAAGAAACAACAGGTGTCGGCGGTTTCTCTATGGCTGTGCGCACGATTCCCGTTTTGTTGGAATATTGTGAACTTATTCAAAAATATGCGCCAAACGCTTGGATTTTCAATTTCACCAATCCTTCCGGTTTGGTCACACAGGCACTGAGAAATGCGGGTTATGATAAAATTATCGGCATTTGCGATGCCCCGAGCAGTACAAAATTTCGTATGGCACATAAATTGGGTGTTGATGAAAAAGACTTGTATGTGGAATTCTTTGGACTCAATCATCTTTCTTGGATTAGCAGTGTCAAAAAGTATGGAGAAGAAATTCTGCAAAAATTGCTAAATGATGATGAGTTTTTGAATGATATTCAAGAATTCTCGATGTTTGACGCAGATTTGCTCCGTCACATCGGCTTTTTACCGAATGAATATCTCTACTATTATTATCATAGAGAAAAAGCTCTGGAAAATATTTTGAAGTCAGGTGCTACTCGAGGCAAGACCATTGAAACTGTCAATGTCAAAATGATGGAAGAACTAAAAGCCATGGATATTGACAAAAATCCGGAAGAAGCCTTACAAATCTTCCTTTATTATATGGCGATTCGTGAGAACTCTTATATGAGTATCGAAACCGGAGATCAAGACAGAGAAGTAGTGGAAAGAGGAAATCTGGAAGTGCCGGACGGCATGGGATACGCCGGTGTTATGCTGGATTGTATCGAGGGTCTGCAAGCCGACAAAGGACGTGATTTGGTGCTTTCTGTTCCCAATAATGGCTGTATTTACGGTTTGGAAGATAACGATGTCATCGAGGTGACCTGTCATGTTTCCAAAGAGGGTATTCATCCTGTGCCTATCGGTGAGGTGCCGGAGCATTGCTATCTTTTGATTCGTCTGATAAAATTATATGAAAAGCTTACGGTGAAAGCGATTCAAACCAAATCCAAAGAAACAGCGATTGAAGCATTGATGTTGCATCCGCTTGTGAGTTCTTACTCTCTTGCCAAAAAATTGGTAGAGGAATATGATAAAAGCTATGGCGGACTACTGTAAGAGAATAGTCTAAAGTTTGCTTTGGTTTGAATAAAATAAGGGGGCAAAAATGAAGGATTATACATTTGATACCACCATATCAAAAGAAGTGTTGGAAAATTATCTGTCAAGGTCTGCTACAGCAGCTTTTATGATTCATACCAAAACACTGGAAGACGATTTGCGTGCCATAAAAAATTTGGGTATTAAGTTTTTGGGAAGAGTTTCCGGTATATGGGAGCCGGATGATGATGACAACGAACATTTTGCCAAGTCTAAATATTTGGCGGAAAGAATACATGAGGTCGATTCCGAAATTATTTTGCAGGCCTGCATTTTTGAGGCAGTCTATAAGCATATTGAGAATTTTAGAGTTCCGGCTTATGTTTTTGAGGCTTTTGGGTTAGAGCCTGAGGACAGAGGTTTTCAGTTTGAGGAGATGAAATTCCCTCAAAAACCAAATGGTTTTATTTGGGGAGAGGATGGTGCTTTGCCTGACATCAATCGTCTGGAAACCAGAATGTGGTTTTATTATCGCGCCACACGTTATATCGACTGCGGTTATGAGGCACTGCATATGGGGCAGATTCATTTGTATTCTGCCAACGATAGGGGAATGGTTAAACTAAGAGAATTGCTGGAGATGATTCGTGCCTACGGCAAGAAAAAGGCAAGACGCCATAAGGTGTTGTTAGACGCACACAGTCATGGCATCAGTATTCAAGGTCAGCTTTTACTGGATTACCACGCGATGCCGTATACTCGGTTTCCGCTGTTGAAACCAAAGGGAGAAAAACTCGTGTTGGTGCGGGAAGGCTTTAGTGAAGGCGGTAAAAATCCTAACGGTTGGACGGCAGACGTCATGCCTTTCCTTATGGAATATGATAATTGGGGCGGCAAAGTATTGGATGACTTTGATTCTTGCAGTTATGAAGAGCGTGCTTTTAAGGATTGGTGGGGTTATGACCAAATCGGTTGGTTTGCCAACCAAGACGATGAGGGTCAAAAACACTTTTTAGAGTATACTTATAAATGGACGCAAATTAATAATGTAAATGCTTATTTTCAAATTCCTTTTCGGAGAGGTCTTGAAACAGCAGCCGTTAAAATGGTAAGAGCCGATAATCAACAAGAGGATAGGCAGGACTATTATCAAATTAACACAAAAAGTGCTGCTTGTCCCATGGGGTTCAGCCAAGAAGAAACCGTAAAACAGCTTTGGGAAAGCGGAGATAAACTGCGCAAACAAGCGGGAAACCCTGCTGATTTACTGGATTATGGTGCCAAAGAGGTATATGATTCAGAAACGGGCATGAAACTTCCGCAAAAGGTGGTCGTATACGGAAGTTTCCAACCGCAGGTGGGGGCTCCTGAAAATGATTCTAACAGTGAAATTACCAGGATGTATTATATTGGGGATAACACCTATACACTGTCTGTTTTAATTCCTTTTGCCGGAGAATACGATTATGCTGTTTCTACTTATGGAACACTGTCCTGTACCTATTGCTATGATAATTATCCGAGAAGCGGCTCCAGTAATAAAGCATATTTCAAAACGGAAAAGAACAACACAGTAGTGAGATTTCGGTATAAATTCATGGACAACATAGTGGAAGTAGATTACTTTAGCAATTAAATGTTTGTTTCATCAT
>URPG01000085.1 GCA_900549675.1 uncultured Oscillospiraceae bacterium
GAGATAAATCCAAACGATACCAATTACAGACAACAACTGCTTTTCACTTCTTTTATAAATGGGATAAAAAATGATTAAAGCTAAAAAAGCGGTTGTTTCAATAATCCCCGAGCATTCATAATCCACAAACATAATAATAGTGTCGTGCGAATTCTGAATTTGTATCAACGAATATTGATACACTGCCTCATAAATCCCTGTTAGACTTCCAAACAAAGCCGTTCCGGCTGTAACCAATTTTGTTAAAACTACAGATAAAAACGGTTTACTGATATAAACCAACATTAGAAAGAAACCTATACTTCCTACAATGAAATGAAATGCTGTCAATTTACTGCGTTTTAATACAGAAAGCAAGTATACCCACACGATTAGTAAGAAAAAGAATAGGTAACTCATTTCTCTTTCATTCCAGTCTTTTTAAATTTTATAAATCCTCCCACAGCCATTAAAGCACCGGCAGAGGTAATCAAGAAAGAGCCGGTATCCGCTCCTGTGTGGATGAGCCGGCCATCCCAGATGGCTTCGTGTGCAATTTCTATTTTTTTTATGATTTTAGCATCCGGAACAATTTCTTGCAACGGAATCCTCATCTCCAAGACAGTATTAGAAATATTTCCGGGCTTGCTATAACGGTAAACCGCTCCGCCGCCTTGAATTACTTTGGAACTCCAATTATGGGAATCATAGACCCATAAATCAACAGGTTTTGAAGTGCCAACCGGTATTTGAGAAACATCCAATGCCTTATTATTCAGATCAATAATATATTCATGTCCATCCAAAAACAAACGATAACCGCCGGATTGAATATTCACATAACCGCCTTGATGCTCTGTTGGATTCATATTTAAATAAAAATATAGGGTTGATTCATCTCTAAGCAAAGAACCTTTTTTGATATTGTAATCGTCATTTCTCGAGTAAAGATCCGTTTTTAGTTTGTCCTGCCAATCTGTAAATTTGCCGTCTATCACAATGCCATAGGTATCTCCTTCTGCAGAAAGTGCAGAAACCGAAACAGGACAAAAAAAGGCAATCAGCAACATGCCTATCACTCCATAGACACTTCTTTTTTTCATGTTTTTTCCCCCAAACGTACTCAATTTTTATGTTTTCCCTAAAATTTTTTCATCTTCGAGTAAATGATTTTTACCGCCCGGTGTTTCAATAAAAAACGCTTAAATCGTTTTATAAGCTCAACTAAAATTGATATGAAATCTTACTTTTACAAAACTATTATGAAACCACAAATCACATAAGATTAAACCTTTCATTTTATTTCATCAATCCGAATTCTTTGCAAATGTAAAATAAAAATCATACTTACTGTCAGATTTTGTTAAACTCTATTATACCGCTAAAATTCTGAGTTTGTCAAACCCCATTCCGTTATATTCTAAATTCTTTTAATAAATAAGAAAAGGCTTGCTGAAATTACCTCAACAAGCCTTTTTACACTATTTACACTATATGATAAATATAAATTTATACATCTTATTATCCCTTTTGGAACAACGGCATTAGTCCCTGTACAAATAATAAAAGAACGATAACAGGCAAAACATATGTCAAATAGCCCTTTGCCCATTTGGGTATCTTAACACCCTTACCGGTATTGCATTCCTCTGTAAATTTATTGAACCCCCAGCCAACTCGAGAAACACAGAAGATCAAATACACAAGAGAACCCAAAGGCAACAGCAGATTACTAACTAAAAAGTCTTCAAAATCCAATATGGTGCTGCCTGCGCCTAAGGGTTCAATCCCTGCCCATAAATTAAATCCGAATACACAGGGGAGAGAAGCCACCGCAATAAAAATGCCGCTGATAAGAGATGCCTTTTGGCGGCTCCAGCCCCAAAGATCGATACAACAGGCTAGTATATTTTCAAATACGGCAATCAGTGTTGCAAAAGCGGCAAACCACATAAAGATAAAGAATAAACTTCCCCAAAGCCTGCCCATAGGCATTTCAATAAAAACATTGGGCAGCGTTAAAAAAATAAGAGAAGGACCGCTGTCCGGTTCAACGCCATAAGCCGCACAAGCAGGGAAAATAATAAATCCTGCAAAAAGAGCCGTCACAGTGTCCAGCGTTGTAATTGTAATAGATTCTCCCAGTAAGGTCCGATTTTTATCAGTATAACTTCCGAAAATCAACATGGCGCCAATACCGATACTCAATGTGAAAAAGCCCTGGTTAACAGCAGCAGATATCGTTTCTAAAAATCCAATTTCCCGCATTTTATCAATATCCGGTAGTAAATAAAACTTAAGACCCTGCATTGC
Organism: uncultured Oscillospiraceae bacterium; assembly: GCA_900549675.1. GTDB lineage: Bacteria > Bacillota > Clostridia > Oscillospirales > Acutalibacteraceae > Scatolibacter. Next base: position 2,293 of record URPG01000085.1, read on the forward strand.
ATTGGGAAGTGATAAGCTATGGAAAATCAAGATAATCATTATAATGACTAAGGCACTCATCATCCACTTGGTAATTCGTTCTGTTCCGCTTTGCAGCCCAAACGAACAGATAAAAAATCCAAGCGCAATAACAAACAGAGTCCAAAATGTCATCACACCTGGACTTGCGAGCATTTCATCAAATACCTTACCAACCTGCTGGGTATTGGCGCCGTCAAATTTTCCGCTGGCAAAAGCAAAAAAGTAATAAAGCATCCACCCCGTAATAACGGTATAAAACATCATTAAAACAACATTTCCGATTAAAGCCAAATACCCTTGCCAATGCCATTTTTGACCTGGTTTTTGCAATTTCTGATAAGCTTTAACCGCACTTTTCTTTGAGGCTCTGCCAATTGAAAGTTCCATGGCCAAAATTGGAACACCGATAATGGCCACAAAAATTAAGTACAGCAAAACAAAAGCACCGCCGCCATAATTTCCCACCACATAAGGAAATCTCCAAACATTGCCGACACCAATGGCGCAACCGGCAGTTAGCAGCAAAAATCCCAGCCTGGAACCAAAAGACTCTCTCTTCATTTTACACTCTCCATCCGCTCCTATAACCCTCATTTATAGTCGCTTTTTTATCATAATAAACTCCTTTATTATATCATTATTTCTATGAAAAGCTATAGTGAAAGATTTAAAAATAATAAAATAACCGGGTTAAACATTCTTTATCCATAAAAGTAGTTCTCTGTAGTGATAAAAAATTAAAGCCATTGCTTTCATCTATAGACAGCAATGGCTTTCAATTATATAATCAATCCTATCTTTTCAATTTACTTCTGATTTTTTCCATATTCCGTTGACAGGAAAATACACCTCGCACTTCTTCCACTCACCATTGACTGGATAATAAACTTCGTAAGGTGTCCATTTGCCGTTGTTACAATAGTAAATATCTGCTGGACTAATAATAATGAAAACATCTGATTCCGGCCCCGTTGATGTTAACCCATAACTGTTCTCTGCTATTACTCTATACTTAAATTTTGATCCTACCGGCGGTAACTTACCCTCTTTAAACCATGTATAATTCTTGGGATAAGTTAGCCACTCAGGTTGTGTATCTGAACCCAATTTTTGAAAGTTAGACCATGAACCGTTAATAAAATAAGATACCTGAAAATGGTACTGCCGTATTGTACCACTGTTAGGGCTGACTTCTGGTACACTTATCACTGTTCCGTCATTTGGTTTTGCTTCTGTTTTTGATAGCATTGGCTTTTTAGGAGTAGAAGGAAGAAGTGCCCAACTATAATTTCCAGTAGTGGTCGATGATTCCCTCCAATTTCCATCTGCCAAAGTAGGCGATGCTTTCGCTGTAATTGAAAAGTGATATAATCTTCCCGGGGTTACCATATCTCTTTTAATAATATAACTTCTGGCATTCTTAGGTAAGTCATATATGATCGCCTTTCTTATCCAAGTATTGTTAACAGACTCATTACAAAATATATCAAATCCAGTAACAGGATTACCCGTATATTCTAGAGGAACCCAATTTAACACAACTTCTTGTCCTACTATTTGAGCCACTGTGGTGTCAATAGTTGGGATTGCAGAAAATGATTTGATTTCAGGTTTAAATAAAAAAGTTACTGTCACGGGCGAAGATTGGGCAGATTTGCCGCTATTTTTACCATGAGCAACAACACAATATTGATTAATAGTTCCCGATACAATTCCATTTAACGGTGTCCATGTCTTGCTTGTGGATGTCCCAACGTCCCCCCATTTGCTCCATCCAGACCAATTCGATTCTCCGGGATGTTTATGCCGAATTTGTAACTCATATTTTCCTACCGGATTATTTTCTCCTCCTTTAGACGCTGTCCAAGTAATCGTAATGGGGTTTCCATATAAATTATTATACGAGGCTATGCCCTGCACCTTAACATTTGTAGGCACAGTAGGATTGGTATAATAGGGAGTTACTTTGGGCAGGGTTACACTTTTAGAACCAAAAACACTCGCCGTAAAATAGCCGCTAGTTACTTTTACGGTACCTTTTACCGCTGCTCCACTGGAATTACTTAAAGAAATTGTCAGACTAACCGTTTTTGTTTTTCCGTTATTAAGCGATAATGACTCGTTCTCATTTTTAAAATATACTGTTTTTGTCACTCCATTAAAAGTTGCCTCAAATTTCAAATAACAACCGCTGCCTGTACCCAAGTAAGAACCAGTGGTGTTACTGCCGCTCGGATTGACAAATTTTCCTGTAATATCAAGTTTGTAAGTTACATTTTTACCGGAACGGGAAGGTGTACAGTTAACCTTATAATTCATATGTGGAACACCATTTGAAATGGTGTCTAAAATTAAAGTGGCCAATAATATTCCTCCCTTACACCGGTTTTAACCATATTTTACCATCTTGTACCGCAGGAGCAGAAGTTGCCACAATAACGGCAGAAGACAACTTTGCTGTATTGGCCGCTGTGCCACTCGCTGATAATGCTCCTACATCAGCAGCACCTAACGTAATATCTGCCGAAAGAGTTTTACCGTTTATTTTTCTGCTTTGAGGGACAGCGGTTGCCACCTTTTCTTTTTCCGCTTGACTATAATCATTAGAAGAAAGGTCTTTTCCCTCTTCTTTGTCTATTTTTTGATTTAACAAATTCTGTAAATCTTCCGGAATTTGATTTAGATGCTCTTTCACTTTTTTAAATTCCGAATCAATTACATCTGCATTCTGATTAAAATCCTCTACATCATAAAAATCCTCTACACCTGGCTTTTTCAAGTTTAATTCTTCTGTATATTTCACGAAAGTACCTCATTTCTCAATTCAAGATGTCTATATGCTTTTAATTCCTCGTGGGTTTTGAGTTTGAAAGTTTTATGTTGATTATATTTTAGCGTTATTTCACTTACCATATTGGCGGGCAGCATTCGTGCCACCATTTCTTTCACTGCCGTAATTGTGTGCTTTGTTTTGAGTGCCAACATAATTTTAATAAAGTATCGTTCCGGATGAATTTCAAGCCAATAATCTTTATTACAAAGAACATCCAGCTGCTGCTGGAGCAGAGTAAAAGTAAATGGTCGGCTTTCTTGATATTTCACAAGAATTCCAAACCGTCTTTCCTCAAGCGTCTGATCTGATTTGGGAATAATATTGAGCATTTCCTCATATTTTTCAATATTTTTTTCATCTGCCAAAAGAAAAAAAGAATTGTTAAGTGCTTGCTTAATCTTTTCCGTAAGATTGTTAGTTTCTTGATTCTCAGTTTCCATGATATTTTGATATTCCTTAAAAGGCTTTAGAACATCGGGAAGTCTGTTATGCAAGGGATTGAACATCATTTAAAGACCCCCTTATCGGAATTTCATCCGGCTCAAGCTGAATATTTTTTGGACTCTCATTAATCCTTGTTTCTGCAATATCCACTACTCCTTCCAAACTTAAAAGTCTAGTTTCGATTTGACTGATTCTTACGATTAAATTTCCGCTTTCAGCCCACTGCCTAGAAAGCTCTTTATAGTAATCCTCTAAAATTTGTTCTGCTCTTTGCTTTATGTCAGCAAAACTATAACCGTCTTGGTAAGTAAAATTTGTGGAAACATTAATTTGTTTAACCTGTGCGCCTATTACAGTGACCACATGACCAATTGGGGCAATGCCTACCCCTTCCCCATTGTTTTGCGTTGGATCCACTATGGTTTGCACCCTATCAATCAAAACTTCTGAAGGGACATTAAAATCAGAATCCAGTATCACAAGCTTTACCGTTCCGCCTCCATTCCATATTGGGTAAACCTTAACCGACCCCACACCGCTGATATAGCCAACCTTTTCTTTATAATCTGTGACATTCCCGCCAAAAGCCTGAGAGTCAAAACTATTCAGGTACCTTTCTCTAAAAATCTCAGTTTCCTCTTCATCTTGTCCGGGAATTAAAACCTCTGTTAGTGCGGCTGTTTTAAGCCCCTCAATATAATCAATTGGAATAAGCTGACCGCTTTCTCGGTTACCAACCGCTCCGCCTGTTTCACATTGTAATTTGTAAACTCCCGGCTGGATCTGCTCTGTTACGATATAATTCAGTTCGTTAAAACTAAATCTCGCTCCCACAGGTACTTCAGTATTGAACTCACCCTTGCGAATAGCAAATGTATGTAGTATATTGTCTGTGAATTCACATTGTAAATCACCCCCTCTAATAATATTTCCATCTGTAAGTAGTATTTCTTCTAAGTCACGCAAAATGCTATCCGCTACTTTCCAAACTTCTCTTATATTTTCTTTTGCTTGAGCATGGTATAGAATTTCTAACTTTACTTTTCTATGAACACTTTTATTGAACGCAGGATCATCGGAAATTTCCTTGACATTAAGAAAAAAATATGCTTCGTCTTCTCCACTTAAATCAATTTGATATACTGGAATATGATAAATTGTTTGCAACTTATCACTTACTGCCTCTATCAGGCCTGTTAACATTTAATTTCCACCCCCTCTTTATACTAATTTTTTTAATTTTGCTGATTTATATCTTATTCATCGGCAGGCTGATTTAATAAATTATCTGTGCAAATTTAATATCCGTTTTTTTCAAACCACTGTATGAGATAATCGTTTTCCGTTACTCCTTCTCCATTCACAAATGCAACACCCATATAAATACCTGCATATTGTTTATTAGGAGCTAATATTTTCACAATAAATTTCCTCCACATTTTTTTGCTTTTTACTTTCTGATAATTGATACCAACTACAATTATAATTATAAACGAATTAATCGAACATTGTGAATTAATCGAACATAAGTTTATTTATTTAAAAATCTATTTAAATACATTCTGGCAGCATCAGGACTTTCACAATTCAATTTCGCTGCAATATCTCGCCATGAATCTCCATTTACATACATCCATGCAATTTGCCTAGCCTTAAAGTTAGGTAAAGAATTTATCCAGTCTTCAATTATCTTTGCCTCTTTTCTAAGAAAGGCAAGTCTTTCTGAACGTATAAGTGAGGGCCTTATCTTCTCATGTGTTTCTCCTTCAATTACTATATTACGCGTTGTATAAGGAAATTCTATTGATGAACCTTTAACAATATCAGAACTATGCCTGGATAAATTCTCTATCTCAATTACAATATCCTGATATCTTTTTAATAATTCCCGCTTCAACTTTGTTTCCACCTTTCCGAAATTTCTATATTTTTATTTTTGAACATTCAAAGAGTAAAATTATGAATTGATTTCACAGTATAAATAAAATATTTTACTGATAACTGGTGTAAAAAAATTTTTCATTTTTAAATAAATGTCTTAAACGGTGACTCAAAACATATTTTTTATAAATCAACCAAACGGTGATAATTTAATGGTAGCATTTGTTTTTATTTTTGTCAACTATATGGTTACAAAATTTAATTATTTTTTATTTTGTATTGATTTTGGTGACAAACTATGCTTTAATTATATATAAACAAATGAATTATATAGGAGGGTATTATGTCCACATTTGGTAAGAATCTTCGCCTATTAAGAGAAAAACTAAATTATACCCAAGAAGAATTAGCCCAAAAACTAGACACTTCTAAACAAGTCAT
>URPG01000086.1 GCA_900549675.1 uncultured Oscillospiraceae bacterium
CTATTTTCATTTGCGCTGCCACGGTGACATTCATCAATAATAATAAGGTCAAAGAACCCTGGACTAAACTGTCGAAAAATTTCTTTATCACCTTCGCCAGTAAGACCTTGGTATAGTGCAAGATAAATTTCATAGGAAGGATCAGCTTTTCGATTTCGAATAATGGTCATTTTGTCTTTGAACGGTGAAAAATCGTTGCTGTATGTTTGGTCAATCAGAGCATTACGGTCTGCAAGAAAAAGAATACGTTTTTTAACACCCGATTTCCAGAGCCGCCAGATAATCTGGAACGCAGTGTATGTTTTTCCTGTTCCTGTGGCCATAACCAGAAGCACACGGTTTTGACCTCGCACGACTGCATCAACTGTTAGGTTAATCGCATTCATTTGATAATAACGTGGCGTTCTGTCATCACGTTCGGAATAATATGGCTCTGTGATAACTGTTTCCTGCTCGTTAGTAATACCCGTGTTGGTTTTATACATATTCCAGAGCATCGCTGGGGAAGGAAATTGGGTCAGTGTCAGTTGCTGTTCTTTTGCTCCATTGACTACCATTCTATTACGAAAAGTAAATCCATCACCATTTGAAGTAAAGACAAATGGGATAAGTAACCGTTCTGCATAATCGAGCGCTTGCTGCATTCCATCTGAAATAGTATGATTATTGTCCTTTGCTTCTACAATGGCAAGTGGGATATGTGGTTTATAAAACAGCACATAGTCAGCAAATTTTGCTTTATCGCGCTTATATGTTCCACCACGTGCAACAATACGCCCTTTAGTAATAGCGTACTCTTCACGAATTTGGCCGTTTGACCATCCAGCCTTTTGAATGGCGGGAGTAATGAATTGCGTTCGGATTTCCTGCTCGCTTAACTGTTTTTTATTCATATCAGCACTTGCCACCACCAATCTTCAGAGTAGAAAAAAATATAAAGTGTACTTGGTTCCCTTTATATAGCAAAAGATAAAATTTTCTTTTAACATGTTGTAACTTACAAAATCAAGGCCTAGCTAACACCTTTGTTTTGACATAACTATACAAAATAAATTATACCATAAAACGCATACAAAACAAATAATTTATTTCATATTTCTATAATTGTGCTGGAAGTTCTATAATCTGCTCATACAGTAGAACATATTTTCTCCCTATATGCCTATTTTCATGGTAATGTCCAAAGAACCAATAATCAAATTCGCACCTTTGACAAACTTCCTCGTGAAAGTCTGTCAAAGCATCAGGTTTATATATTCCATCACCAAGAAGTTCTAATATGCTACTGGGCGCACAATGAGTAAAAATGTAATCGACTCGCCAACCGCAAGATTCCAGAGTAGACTGAGCAGTGGCATACTCCGCTTCGCTTGGTAGTTCTTCCCGCCACCAAGAACGATGGTTGATACGATACATGTATTTCCCCTGCTTATCCAGCAGGGCTTTTTTCTTTTTAAAATTAGAATCATCAGGCTCTAATATACCATCGCTGATATCGTGAGAAGAAGCACCGCCCATTGTAAAAATGCGTTTCCCTGCAATATCAAAAAGCTGTCCCCGCATTAAATGAATGACAGAAGGACGAATAAAGTGTACATTTCCGCCATTCCATTTTTCTATTGGGTAATTGTTTAAGATATCGTAGTTCTCATGGTTTCCATCAACAAAAAGTGTAGTAAATGGTTTCTTCTCCAACCAGTCTAACCAGTATTTCTGCTGGTTAGAGGAATCCCAAATGCCGAAATCTCCGCAGATTACCACAAAATCAGCTTTTGTCAATTCTTTTTGTTCTGGGAAAATATCGGTTTTAAATCGGGTATAGTCTCCATGTGTATCACCAGTTACAAAAATCATGAAATCCTCCTTCCTTAATTATTTAACAAAGAGTAATGTTTTTAATACCAGTCAAAAATTCATCGTCCTCAATTACTCCAGCAATAAATTTTTCCCTCAAGGCCATTGCAGGAATAGACCACTTATCAAACTTTGCCTGAGCCTGCCCCATGGTTTCTTCTGTTTCCTTATTTCGGTCACGCTCCAGTTGCTGCTGTTTCATTCGTCGGATACGCTCATACTCCCTGAGAGCAGCATTCTCCGGTTTTTCCAGTTCTGCATTAAATACCAGCTTCGGCCCCACTTGCTTGCAGGTGCGGCCATTTTCTGTTTTTCGGCTACAATATTCTGCATGATGCTTATTTTTTAACACGAAGTAACGATTGCATAGCTTGCACCGTTTGACCCTTAGTCCACGGCTGACAAGTTCCATAAAGTCATAAACAATCAAATCCTCAAAAGAAAGAATCCATGTAAACGGCAGTAAACTGACACCGTCCCTATCCCCGTGGATTATATCAAGCTGTTCTTCCAAAAGCATCTCACTGTCATTCATTTGACGGACAGAAGCATAATCCAGATTTCCATGCTTGTCTACCGGTGCCATACCGTAACCTGTCTGGAATTTATAGTTACGAAGGCGCTTGGAAGATTGTATAAAACCAGAGAATTTCCTTGGTATAGAAATGTCCGGATATAAGCTGTTATCCAAGCAAAATGCCATGCCGGTAGAAAACTGCCGGTGCATTTGAATAATATACACCAACTCCAAGTAAGCACTTTTCATCTGATCAATGTCCGTCAATTTTTCATCTTCAAAGAATTGTGTCATAACACCTACTAAAAAGCGGTGCAGATGCAGATTTCCACTAAGTAAATCAGCAGCATTCAACAGCTGGGTTTTGAGTCCCGTATAACCCAGCTTGATCAGAAGTTCGGGTTCAAAATCCGTCCCGCTGCCAAATTGCCAAACCACTGCTTCATACTCGGTCAAATCCATCTCCAGAAACTGAATCAGAAAGTCACCTACACATTCCTGCTTAAAATGTCCCATGTTCGATTCATTTTCAAACCAAACAATTCGCAGGGCATGTGCGGACTCCTTATATATTTTGTAGCATGGCAACTGCGGTACATAGAACATAATGGCCTCCGTATGGAATGGATTTTTTAAGAAAAAATTATTTCCGGTTCTTTATTTCAAATCCGTCTTACTCTTGTTACCATTATATCACAGGGAATGACTTTTTTAAAATATAATTCCCGAAGGAGGAAGTATGAGTGAATTACAGCTGATTAATATGTCTGACGTGGAAGCTACCGCTGTGCAGTGGCTGTGGTATCCCTACATACCTTTCGGAAAGCTGACTATTATGCAGGGTGATCCGGGTGAAGGAAAAACGCATCTCATTCTGGCAATTGCTGCACTTCTCACCAAAGGAGAAGCCCTGCCGGGCGCGGAGCCGATACAGCCTGCAAATGTGATTTATCAAACCGCAGAGGATGGCCTTTCCGATACCATTAAGCCACGACTGGAGCTGGTGGGTGCAGACTGTAACCGAATATTAGTAATTGATGAGAGTAAGGAGATGCTGTCTCTCAGCGATGAGCGTATTCGGGAAGCGATTCAGAAGACGGATGCCAAATTGCTTATCCTGGACCCATTGCAGGCTTATCTGGGCGCTAACGTAGATATGCACCGTGCAAATGAGATACGTCCGGTTTTTCATAAACTGGGACAGGTAGCGGAGGAAACCAGTTGTGCAGTAGTTATCATCGGTCACATGAACAAAGGCGGCACCAAAAGCGGCTACCGGGGCTTGGGTTCTATTGATATCACAGCCGCCGCCCGAAGTGTATTGGTTGTGGGAAAATCGCCCCAAGACCCGAATATCCGCATTATGGCTCACAGCAAAAGCAACCTTGCTCCAGCTGGGAAGTCTATCGCCTTTGAACTGGGCAATGCCTTCCGCTTTTTAGGAACAAGCTCAATTACAGTAGATGAGCTGCTGGGGTTTGAACCGGTTCGGCGCAACGTTTTAGAAGAGGCAAAAGCATTGATCGTGACCATGTTATCTCATGGAAAGCAGGAAAGCCGCCTGATTTCGCAGGCTGCACAGCAGCGGAATATTTCCGAGCGGACTTTGAAAACTGCAAAAAAGGAGCTGGGGATTCTGTCAGTACGAGAAAGGGACAAGTGGTATTCGGTTCTTCCTCCAAAGGGCAAGAGTGCAAAATAGCCTATATACCACGTTTTGCACTCTTACCATTGAGAGAACGTAAGACGGGGAGAAACGGATTCACACCCAAAGGGTGTGGCAAGCGTCCTATCCGTAAGACGCCTACGGCATCTTGTGGATAGTTTCCTGCTGGCGCAGGGCCGAAATAGCCGAGAGCTTTTGCACTCTTGGCAATCCAAAACAGAAAGGAGCTTTTCATGAAACGAAACAGCAGTATTACATTTCGTGTCAGCGGGCACGAAAAGCAACGCATTGCTGCTAAGGCAAAAGCGGCAAGATTTTCTACTTCGGACTTTTGCCGTCATGCAGCATTGGGCAAGGAAGTCCGGCATATCGAAGGGTTGAATGAGTGTAACTATGAGCTGAACAAAATCGGCAACAACATCAATCAGCTTACAGTGCTCTGTCATCAGCGCCGGATTGATAATCCGGATTTACGAAACATTCACGGCAGGCTGTGTGCTGTACTGGACAGCATTACTTACTTGCTGTATCAGGAGGAATCCGAAGATGGCGATTGTCAAGCCAATTAAAGTCCGTGTGGGTAATCTGGCGGGGTTGCGTGGGGTATTAAATTACATAAAAGCAGATTTCAAAACCAAAGATGGTACTCTGGTTTTCGGCAAGGACTGTATTCCCGAAAAAGCCTTTGAGCAAATGCTGATTACAAAAAAAGCCTTTCATAAGGACACCGGCCGTCAGTATGCGCACTTCGTACAAAGCTTTTATCGCTATGATAACCTCACTCCAGAGCAGGCATTGGAAATCGGGCAGAAATTCATGGAACGATATGAGCACTTCAAAGATTTTCAAATTTGTGCTGCCGCCCATACCAACGGTCCCCAACTGCATATTCATTATGTGGTGAATACCGTCAGTCATGTAGATGGCCGAAAGTGGCAATCCTCGCCGGAGGATTTGAAACAAATGCGGAGCATATCCGATGACCTATGCCGGGAATATGGCTTAAATGTCTACGAAAAGCCCCATAAAGGACATTGTTCCTATGGGGAATACAAAGCCAACCATAGCTGGAAGCACCAGCTTGCAGAGGATGTTGCCCGCTGCGTACAGGCCAGCAGCAACACAGCCGACTTCAAGCTGCTGCTGTCGGAATGCGGTATTGACTGTGACATTGGAAAAAAGAAAAGCCTTTTGTTCACAGTACAGGCCGGTACCTATGGACTTGAGGAGGAACGCAAATGCTCTAACTGGAAGCTGATGTCCTATGGTGATTTTACCAGCGAAAATATTATGCAAAGCATCGGCTTTAATGACTTTGTGATTGATGCGGCTTGGCACGACTTTCCTCTGGTGTCCGAGGTATTGGCAGCACTAGGCGCGATCAATCATCCAGATGACCCGCAGATTTATGAGAAAACATTTCTTGCCAACCTCTGCCCCGAGGATTTTAAGGGCAAAACCAAACTCCAGATAGAGCAAATGCTGGCAGAGCGAAAATACCAGGAGTTGATTGCTGCACAGACGAAAGCAATACAGGAGCGCATTGCTGGAGAGCAGGCGCAGGCGGCCATTCTGCACCGTTCCATAGCCGGTCTGATTGAAGAATTTATTCACTGGCAGCAACAAAAGCAATTAGAAAAACAATTTGAAATGCAAGAAAAATCTGGTAATACAATGGAGGCGAAAATTTATGATGAAGAAAACGAATGGGAATTGTATTAACCGCCAATTAATGGAGGTTAAGAATTATGTCATTGACACAGAAAGAGGCTTACCGGTTAATGCTTCAAGAATATCCCGATGTGCTGAATATGGACGATTTATGCAAGTTACTGGCAGTAAGCAAAAAGACTGCCTACAAGCTGCTCAAGGACGGTGAAATTGGCTGCATTAAGGTTGGACGGGAATACCGAATAGCCAAGGCGCATCTGCTGACTTACTTCGGTATTGTCTAATAAAATGTTTACACTTTAAAGTGCTGAAATGTCTGGACGCTCACTTACTCTGATGCTATACTTTACTCATCAGCAGTAGGTGAGCTCCCGACAAGAAAGGAGCAGAGTTATGGTATCGGGACACCTTCAAGAAAAAAACGGATACTTCCATGCCGTGCTAAGTTTTAAGGATGAGCATGGAAAACGAAAGACAAAATGGGTATCTACGGAGTTACCCATCAAAGGAAATAAGAAAAAAGCAGAACTAAAGCTTGCAGAGATACGAAAAGCCTTCGTTCCGCCCAAGCAGTTGACACGAGATGCAGAGCAGATGTTTTCGGACTATATGCTGGAGTGGCTGCAATCCATGAAGCCTAATATTGAGAATATTACCTTTGCGGGCTATACCAGAGCGGTAAAGAACGTGATTGTTCCGTATTTTGAACCGCTTGGTATTGCGCTGAAAGACCTGAAAGCCAGTGATATTCAGCGGTTCTATAATCATGAATTGCAGAAAGTTTCGGCAAAAACGGTACAGCGTTATCATGCGAATATTCATAAGGCGCTGAAAGATGCTGTACGAATGGATATTATCGTAAGCAATCCGGCAGAAAAGGTCACTCGCCCCAAGGCACAGAAATTCGTGGGCAGTTTTTACGACAGTGAGGAAATCAACCAGCTGTTTGAATTGTCCAAAGGGACACGTCTGGAGCTGCCTATCCTGTTTGGTGCATTTTATGGTTTGCGCCGTGCAGAGATTGTTGGATTGCGGTGGACAGCCATCGACTTTCGACAGAATACCATCAGCATTCGCCACACGGTCAACAGCTATAAGCTGGACGGAAAAAAGGTAGTGGAGGGCAAGGACAGAGCGAAAACCAAATCCAGTATGCGTACACTGCCCTTGGTGCCTATATTTCGTGACTATTTGCTTCAGCTAAAGAAAAAGCAGGAGGAATACCGCAGGCTCTGCGGAAACTCCTACTGCAAGGATTATTTGGATTATTTGTATGTGGATGAATTGGGGCGCTTGATTGAACCGAACTATATTACGCATACATTTCCAAGCTTTTTGAAAAAGCATGAGCTGAGAAAGATACGGTTTCACGATCTCAGACATTCTTGTGCATCGTTGCTATTAGCAAATAATGTCCCCATGAAGCAGATTCAGGAATGGCTGGGACATTCGGATTTTAGTACCACAGCCAATATCTACGCACACTTGGACTACAATTCTAAGCTATCCAGTGCATCTGCACTCATGGCTGGGTTAGGATTTTCAGAGTCTGCCGAGTAACTGCATCTCTCCATGAAATTAGGAGAGATATAAGACGAAAAATAAAAAAACGAGGCAGACATAAAAAATGAGAAAGCCTGTAAACCGCATGGTTTCAGACTTTCTCGATGGCGGAAGCGGTGGGATTCGAACCCACGTGCCCTTGCGGACAACTTGATTTCGAGTCAAGCTCGTTATGACCACTTCGATACGCTTCCCAATGTATATCTACTCACATGCAACTCCTCAATCCGTGGATTTTGGAGAGATGTAGGAGAGAGATATTAAAGAAATTATTCAATTTGAACCTGCGGAAAACCGCATGGTTACAGGGCTTTTGCGGTACTATCTACCATTCTGGACAGTCCATTTCGAGTCAGGCTCGTTATGACCACTTCGATACGTCTCCATATTATATTTTAATACACCAGCCCAGCGTAGAAGTCAAGGCAAAGTGTAGAAAAACCGTAGAAATCGGTAAAACACTAAATTTTCAAAATCCCACAAACCCGTATAACCTCAAGGGTTTCCGGCATTATCAAGGCAACTGACCGAGTGGATTTCGAGTGCTGCTCGTTATGACCACTTCGATACGCTTCCATTTAATAATTATTCAGTTTTTGGA